>QKGU01000208.1 GCA_003250325.1 Paludibacter sp. | reverse complement strand
AACCTAATTTACTTAGTGCATAAGGATAGTCGTCTAATGACGATTTCCCTTGTCTCAATTCCAAATGCTTTAGTAGCGCATTTGCAGCTTCAAATTGTCTTTTACTTAGCATACGTTTTTATTTTCTTATTATGCGCCCTAACGGTTTGCAGCTAAAAGAAGTGGCGGATTAAATGCAATAAACTTTCTTAACGCACAATGTTTATTAATTGCACAACTGCTTATATACGCACTTCCCCCGCCATTTTTTTTAGGTGCTGTTATGGGCTGGTTTTATATTTCTATTTGTCTTGAAGGATTAGTTCTTTACCGTCTTCTAAAATGACAATTTTTTGCTTCTCTGTTCTAAAGTTTTGATATTTTGCGCCATATCCTGAAACTTTACATTCATAAATTTTCACAAGACCTAAGTAGTTTTTTGTGGTCATGGTGTAATTTGGATGTACTAAAAAGTCATAATCACCAGTCGATAAAGCTTTATATGCAGCGGCAGATCTTACTTTATTAAGTTTGGCTGTTTTTAACATTTTTAATGGATTGTATTGGCTTAATACTGAACCACCAGCATCTGTGCTATAATTGATGCCGTCAGCTGATGTGTTGTCTCCGCTTATTCTAAAAAACAGAAAATAAGTAGATGTACTTTCTCCAGAAAGTTTATTAGTTTCATTGACTTTAATGTCAGCTTTTATTGGGTCTAATTGAACATCTCGAGAAATTACTGGGGATGACTGAAATCCTTTGTTTGTTGACACACATGAAGTAAAGAAAATTGCTACAGAGCAAATCAATACAAGTTTTGTTAATATTTTTTTCATTTTGTTTTGCGTAGTCGCCACTTTTTTTTTATTGAGTACCGTTTTTTATAGTGGGTTCTGGTCTCCACTTTTTAAACTTTCTTTTCTGTCACTTTGGGTGGTCAGCCCTTTGGCTTTCGCAGACCGTCTTAGTTTTTAAACTTGCCCATAACATTCCTGTATGAGCACCTTGGTGTCGATACATATACTTTATCTCAATCGTTTTTTTATTGTAATTATCTGATTTACAATGAAATATGTGTTGGTGGTGTTTTTAACACAGGTGCTCATACAGGAATTTGATTAATTGGGTAGATATATCTAGTTTGAATTATTTTCACTTAAATTTTTGTCAAATATAGTGACATTTTTTTGATTTAAGATTAGTTTTATTTACTTAATTTTAAGTTTGACAAGTGGATTTTTTATTTGGTCGAATTCTTTGATTATTATGTGCGTGTAAATCTCTGTGACTTTGGTGTTTTCGTGTCCTGATATACGTTGAAGATAGCTCAAATCCACACAAGTCGGATTTATTGAATAGTACCTTATCTTTTCTGATACAGTTTATTGAAGAGATCCCTGAATAAACCCTATTCTGAAAGGGGAAGTACCTATTCTGAAGAGTGAAGTACCTATTCTGAAAGAGGGAAGTATCTATTTTAAAAAAGGACCGACCATTTAAGGTCAGTCCTTTTCAGAGATATTCAATTACTATCTGTTGATTAGAATTGTTGGTCGGCCATACGTTTGTAGCCTGTGTAGCGCCATTTTGCGTTTTCTTCGGCAGCAACGAACAATTCTTTTGCTTCTGCAGGGAATTGTTTCATTAACGAAGTGTAACGTACTTCACCTTGTAGGAATTCCTGGAATTTATCCCATTGTGGTTCTTTCGAGTCGAGTACCATTGGGTTCTTTCCTTCTGCTTCCAACATTGGGTTGTAGCGATACAAGTGCCAATATCCGCATTCAACTGCTCTTGCCTGTTCGTTCTGAGCTTTACCCATACCGTGACGCAAGCCGTGGCTGATACATGGAGAATAAGCGATAACGATTGATGGTCCATCGTAAGCTTCTGCTTCGCGGATCGCTTTCAATGTTTGAGCCTGGTTAGCACCCATTGCTACCTGAGCTACGTAAACGTATCCGTAAGTAGCGGCAATCATACCAAGGTCTTTTTTGCGAACGCGTTTTCCTGAAGCGGCAAACTTAGCAACAGCACCAACAGGAGTTGATTTAGAAGCCTGTCCACCGGTGTTTGAGTAAACTTCGGTATCAAGAACAAGGATATTTACGTTTTTGCCGGAAGCAATTACGTGATCCAATCCACCGAAACCTATATCGTATGCCCAACCGTCACCACCGATAATCCATTGCGATTTCTTGATCAGGTATTGAGTTAAACCTGCAATTTCAGTGCAATATTTGCAATCCGAAGCTTTTACAAGCGGAGTGATTAAAGCGTGCAATTCTTTTGTTTTTTCTGCATCTTCGCGGTTGGCAATCCATTCTGCGAACAAACCTTTCAATTCATCGGAACAGCAGTTGTCTTCGATAGCCGAAGTCATAATGCGAACAAGACGATCGCGCATGTTGTCGGTTGCAAACACCATACCCAAACCGAATTCGGCGTTGTCTTCGAACAATGAGTTTGCCCATGCCGGACCGTAACCTTGTTCGTTGGTAGTATATGGAGTTGAAGGAGCCGAAGCAGAGTAGATAGAGCTACAACCTGTCGCGTTCGCAATCATTTCGCGGTCTCCGAATAATTGAGAAATCAATTTAACGTAAGGAGTTTCACCACAACCGGCACAAGCACCCGAGAACTCAAACAATGGAGTTGCCAACTGCGAATTTTTTACGTTCGCTTTGGTGTCTACCAAATGTTGTTTCGATTTTACCTTTGTAGAACAATAATCCCAGTTTTCCTGATTTGGATATTGAGTATCGATAGCTACTAATTCAAGAGCTTTGTTTCCTTTGTTACCCGGACAAACATCCACACAGTTGTTACATCCCATACAGTCAAGTACATCTACCTGAATGCGGAATTTAGTTCCGTCGAATTGTTTTCCGTTGGTTTTCAACATGTCGGTGAACGGAGCGTTAGCTTGTTCAGCTTCGTCAAGAATAAATGGACGGATAGCAGCGTGAGGACAAACGTAAGCACATTGGTTACACTGGATACAGTTTGAAGAATTCCAAACTGGAACGAATGCGGCTACACCACGTTTTTCGTATTTGGTAGTTCCTGCATCCCATGTTCCGTCTTCGCGGCCTTTGAATGCCGAAACAGGTATATCGTCACCAGCCTGAGCATTTACAAGTTGTACCACATCTTTGATAAATGTAGGAACTACTTGAGTTTGTGCTTCTTCTTCCTTGCCTAAGTTAGCCCATTCAGGAAGAACGTCAACTTTTGTAAATTCAGCACCACGATCAACAGCAGCATAGTTCATCTTCACGATTTCTTCCCCTTTCTTACCGTACGATTTGTTGATTGCATATTTCATCTTTTCAACAGCCAGTTCGTAAGGAATTACGTTGGTAATTTTGAAGAATGCCGATTGAAGAATAGTGTTGGTACGGTTACCCAAACCAATTTCTTCTGCAATGTTGGTAGCATCGATAATATATAAGCTGATGTTGTTGGCAGCAAGATATTTTTTTACATTGGCAGGAAGGTTACGTTGTACTTCTTCTGCATTCCAGATAGTGTTCAATAGGAATGTACCGTTTTTCTTCAAACCTTTAGTTACATCGTACAATTTCAAATAAGCCTGAACGTGACAAGCTACGAAGTCAGGAGTGGTAACCAAATAAGTAGAACGGATAGGTTTATCTCCGAAACGAAGGTGAGAACAAGTGAAACCACCTGATTTTTTAGAGTCGTATGCGAAATAAGCCTGACAGTATTTGTCGGTGTTGTCACCAATAATTTTGATAGAGTTTTTGTTAGCTCCAACAGTTCCGTCAGCACCAAGTCCGTAAAATTTAGCTTCGAAAGTTCCTGCAGCACCCAACGCCATTTCTTCTTTCAATGGAAGAGAGGTGAAAGTAACGTCGTCAACGATACCTACTGTGAAGTGGTTCTTTGGTTCCGGTAAAGCAAGATTTTCGTAGATAGCCAATACCTGAGCAGGAGTGAAGTCTTTTGAAGATAAACCGTAACGGCCACCTACTACAGTTCTTTCAGCAGCTTGCGAATACAATACATCTTTTACATCAAGATACAATGGTTCACCACCAGCACCCGGTTCTTTAGTACGGTCAAGTACGCAAATACGTTTTGCTGTAGCCGGTAATACTGAAAGGAAGTGTTTAGCTGAGAACGGACGATACAAGTGTACTGAAATCAAACCTACTTTTTGTCCCTGTGCGTTCAAATAATCGATACCTTCGCAGATAGCTTCGGTTCCCGAACCCATTGCAATAACAATACGGTCAGCGTCAGGAGCTCCGTAGTAATCGAACAAACCATATTTGCGTCCGGTAATTTCGGAAAGTTTGTTCATGTATTCTTCTACTACTTCAGGAATTGCATCGTAAAATGGATTTGAAGCCTCACGAGCCTGGAAGTAAATATCAGGGTTTTGAGCTGTACCACGAACTACCGGGTGTTCAGGGTTCAACGCGCGTTGACGGAATTCAGCCAAATCTTTCTGGTCGATCAATGCTGCAACAGCATCCTGATCAATTTCTTCAATTTTCTGAATTTCGTGAGAAGTACGGAAACCGTCGAAGAAGTGAACGAAAGGAACGCGTGTTTTGATAGCAGCAAGGTGAGCTACCGAAGCAAGATCCATAACTTCCTGAACCGATCCGGTTGCTAACATGGCGCATCCTGTCTGACGAACAGCCATAACGTCCTGGTGGTCACCAAATATAGAGAGTGCATGCGAAGCTAATGCACGAGCCGAAACGTGATAAACGCCAGGAAGTAATTCTCCGGCTACTTTATACATGTTAGGGATCATAAGCAACAAACCTTGCGATGCAGTGAATGTCGATGTCAAAGCGCCGGCCTGAAGAGATCCGTGCATAGCAGCAGCTGCTCCACCTTCAGATTGCATTTCCTGAACCTGAACTTTTTCTCCGAAGATATTCTTGCGGCCATTAGCAGCCCATTCGTCCACGTACTCTGCCATGGTCGACGATGGCGTGATTGGATAGATTGCAGCCACTTCGCTAAACATATAAGCGATATGTGCGGCAGCCTGATTTCCATCACAGGTTAAAAATTTTTTTGATTTTGCCATTTTGATATAAATTATAAATGTTGATTTTATTAGTGGTTATTGATCTTGCTTTTTATAGGTTTTTAAATTTGGAAGTTTGTTTTACTTTAATACAAAAATCCGAACAACCACAACGGTATTACGTTTTTATTTCCAATTTCAATTTCGTCGGCAGCATAAATTACCTTCGAGTACGATTTTCCGTTTTCGGGTTTGTTGCTGCATTTGAAATGATATGTCTGATCGATACTAAAATCCAGATTATATTTGCACATGTTTACCTTATGACGGGCATGCAATGCATTGTAAAAAAAAGTTTTGCGTTCGGCAAGTTTATCCACGTTTCCCGGAGCTACCGCGTACATCAGGTTTGTGTTGTGAACATATACCTGATTCGGTTTTTTAGGATATTCATCACCTTCGGCGTACAAAGTATTCAACAAACGGGCATCTTTCAGGTATTTAATGTAGTTCATTATAGTTGCGCGGGAAGTTTCAATTTCCTTACTCAACTGACTCACGTTGGGAGTCCCCGGCGAACTAATCATTAACAGATAAAGCAGTTTTCTTATTTTTGAAAGATATTTCAACTCAATTTGCTTGATAAGCAGAATGTCTACTTCCAGCATCATGTTCATGGTTTTCAGCAGGTTTTCCGAAAAATTGCGCTCTTCCAGAAAAAACGGATAATAACCGTGATGCATATAATCCTGAAAGTAATCCAACGGTTTTACAGCACTGCAAATATCTTTTGCTATTTTTTCGTGATTTTCCAGAATGTCTATTAGCGAATAGCTCGGAAACTTTTTTCCTGCCTGCAAATTCAAAAATTCACGAAACGAAAATCCTCTGAGATTATATGAAGCAACTATATCTTTAAGATCATCATTGTCTTCGATAAGTCGCATTACCGATGAACCGGAAAAAACGATATGCAATTGAGGAAAGCGGTAATAACATTCTTTTAACTCATTCGACCAATTCTCGTATTTAAAAACCTGATCGAGGAGTAAAGTTTTACCGCCATCGTTACAAAACATTTCGGCAAGCTCTATCAGCGAATGATTGGTGAAATAAAAATTGTTGAAATTTACGTACAAACAATCTCTACTTGTTCCGAAATTTTCTTTGGCATATTGGAGCAGAAAAGTTGTTTTTCCCACGCCACGACTGCCTTTGATAGCTATTAAGCGATGTGTCCAGTCTATTTCGTCCATCAACATTCGTCTCACAGGCGACTGAACATGTTCAACCAAATATTTATGAGTTTTGTAAAATGACTCCACTATGCATATATTTTGCCGCAAAAGTAGCAAAAAAAAATATATTTTGCAATGCCGAGATGGCAAAATTAGCTTTATTTAGCCTATCATTTTTATTTAAACTTGTTTAAAATCTTAATAACTGCATTAAAATGCATTGGTAGTTGAAAATTTATACAACGATAATTTTGTTATCTTCGGAAAAAACTAAATGGATGATTGGAATTGTTAGATGGAATTTGTAGCTTTGACAAAAAATTTAACGCTTTAAAGAAAATACGATCATGAAAATCAAATTTATTGGTGCAGCGCGTGAAGTAACAGGGAGTAAACATTTGATAACTACAAACGAAGGAAAAAAGATATTGCTCGACTGCGGAATGTTTCAGGGGAAAGGATTGGAAACGGAGGCTATGAACCGGAATTTAATGTTCGATCCGGCTACTATCGATTATCTGATTCTTTCGCATGCTCATATCGATCATTCAGGACTGATTCCTTATATGTACCGCGAAGGTTTCCGTGGTTCGGTAATTTGTACGAATGCCACCCGCGACCTTTGTTCCATTATGCTGGCCGATAGCGGACATATTCAGGAATTGGATAATAAATGGTTCAATAAGAAACGAATGAAACAGGGATTGCATCCTGTTCAACCGCTATATAATCAGGATGATACTGAAAAATGTATGGAATTGTTTATTGGTGTTCCTTTCGATCGCCGGTTTTATATCAACGATAAGATAAACGTGAAATTCACGCACACAGGACACATGTTGGGTGGAGCAGTGGTAAATCTGGAATTGCTGGAAAACGGTGAAAAAGTTCATTTGGCTTACACAGGTGATATTGGTCGTCAGCACAACCGTATTCTTCATCCACCTACCGCATTTCCGCAGTGCGATTATTTGATTACCGAATCGACTTATGGCGATCGTTTGCATCCTGCCGATAAAGATACGGAAGATGATTTGCTGAGAATTGTGGAAGAAACCTGCGTAACAAAAGGTGGAAAATTAATTATTCCTTCGTTTTCTATTGGTCGTACGCAAGAGATCGTATTTGTGCTTAACGATTTGTATAATAAAGGATTATTGCCAAAAATAGATGTGTTTGTGGATAGTCCGCTTTCGGTAAATGCTACCGACATTTTCCGTATGCATGCCGACGGAATGAACGAGGAAGTGAGAAGTGTACTCAAATACGATCCCGATCCGTTTGGCTTTAATTCGTTACATTACATAAAAAATGTAGACGAATCGAAAGCGCTGAATGATTATCAAAATCCTTGTATAATTATTTCGTCGTCGGGAATGGCCGAAGCAGGAAGAATCAAGCATCATATTGCGAATAATATCTCCAACTGGCGCAATACTATTCTTATTGTCGGTTACTGTACGCCAAGTTCATTGGGAGCGAGAATTCAGGAACCGGGATTGCGATTCATTTCTATTTTTGGAGAAATACACGAAGTAAATGCTACGGTTGAAAAAATTGAAGCATTTTCCGGTCATGGCGACTATAACGAAATGAAAACGTTCCTGAGTTGTCAGGATACAGCGCAGGTGAAGAAAACGTTCTTAGTGCACGGTGATTACGACGTACAACAAAAGTACAGGAACGAATTAAAATCTATCGGATTACACGATATTGAAATTCCGGAAGCAGGGCAGGAGTTTGAGTTTTAACTTAAAGAAAAGCCGATAAAAAGAACACAAATTACGCAAATTTTCACAGAAGAATTAAAAAGAAACAAACCTGTCAATAGTTTGTAATTAATATGGATTTGTGAAGATTTGCGTAATTTGCGTTCAAAAAAAATCTGTTGAAAAATCGTTTACGAAAGCTTTTTGGGAGTCGTAGTTTGAAATTCCTTCAAATAAAAAGGTTCGAAATAAGCCGTGTCGACAAAGTTATTTTCTTTGAATGCTTTCTCTGCCAATTCAATCATGTTTTCGGCCAACGGAACAATGTTGTCAATAAAACGGGCACTGGGACTTGTGAGGCTCGATTTGCATTTGTCCGAGCCATTGCCAAAGAAATAAACGGGTTGATTGGCTAGTATTTCGGAATATGAATCATCTGTAATAATATCGGCCGCAATTTCACGGGTTATTTTACCATTTTTGTCGTAAAATGCATCGTATACCTCCATTCGTCGTGCGTCAATCATTGGACAGAACAAAACGTTTTCTTTTTCATTCATTTGTTTCAGTGCTCCGGCAGTCATAATTTCTAATGTACTAACTGCAATCAATGGTATTTCGTAGCCATAACACAAACCTTTGGCGGTGGAAACGCCAATTCTGAGACCAGTATAGGAACCCGGACCTGAACTAACGGCAACAGCATCCAGTTTTACCGAAAGTATTTTGGCTGCTTCCAGTGCTTCGGCGATAAAAACGCTTAACAAAGCCGCATGATTCATTCCATCGGCATTCGATTTGCTGAAAAGGCACTGACCGTTTCCGCTTAAAGCTACGGAACAAACGTTGGTGGAAGTTTCTATATGAAGAATGTACATTATCTATTATTTTAAGTTCATAAAGTTCATAAAGTTCGTAAAGTAAAATTCTATATGTCAACAAACAATCTTATTTTACGTCAATATAAAACTAACATAAGTAGTTACAAGTATTTAGTTACGAGCTACAAGACTTATTATTAGTACAATATTTAAAAAGAATCTATCATTAATTGTTTTCAACTACTTAGTAGTGATTTTTTAAAAGCTCTGCAAAATTAAGCAATTTCAATCAATAGGGTTTATATAAGTTACACATTTTAATGAAAGAATTTATTTTGAACTCAAAGTTACCAAGTCGCTAAGCCGCTATGAAAAACTTTTAAGTTTTTCTCTTTGCGTACTTTAGCTACGCTGACCGTTGGTTCTTGGCAAGCCAAGCGGCATAGCCGAGCGGCGGATATTTGATGATACTAAAATTTGTGTGTTTTTCTTTGCGCTCTTTGCGTTTAACTATATTTTAATGACAAGTATTCTAACTTATATAATCACCAATAAAAAAATCCTTGTTCTCCAACGAAAACAAGGATTTTGATAATTAAACCGGAAGTATTTATTTTACTTTTACTTTCAAAGGATTATTTTGTGCCCGACTGAAATCTTTTACAGCATTGAACCATGCTTCGTCAGTCGTAAAATGCCATTTGCTCCAACCTCCACCAAAATAATAGGTAAAGGTTTTACCTGCTTTGTATTTCGATAAAAGTAATGCATGGCTGTCAATCTCTTTCGAACCAGTTACGTTTTTCTGAGGAGCAAAAACACCCACGTAATTACGTCCGGAAGGAACTCCTGCATCCGAAACGGCATTTTCGGCATAAGCCACTGTTCCGTTTTCGAGATCGAATTTCAGATTGTCTTTTACATTGTGTAAAAAGATTCCTGTTGCCAGCGAAGTCATATTTTTTCCTTTTCCGGTATATTTCACTTCTGCTTTATTCAGCAATGAACCTGCATCAACAGTAATGGTGATCGTTTGTTCGTAAACTTCATTGTCCACTTTTACTGAGTTGTAGGTGAGCGAGAAAACAGAACGAAGCGGTCCATTTTCCAGCACCTGATAGTTGTCGAAATGATTGCCAACCCATAGTTTGTCACCTGAGAATGGAGCAATACCGCCACACCCCAACGTGTGAGCTACTTTGTAAAAATCGAGTCCGTTTCCATGATCCACATGATAAGTGATTCCGTTTTTTAACTCATCGTTATATCGTTGTTTTACAACTAAGTCAGAGGTTCTTTTAGCCCAAAAATCCACGCCATTGCTTGGGTTTTCGTTAGCTAATGCCGGACCATACATGCGATAAGCCGCCATATCGTTTTCCCATGCGAAATCATCTTTTCTTTCAGGAATAAATCCGGCAAAAGTCAATGGTTTAACTGTTGCAGGTTTTCCTTCTGCCAGAGTATAGGTCGATGTGCCGTTTGCTGCTACATTTGCCTGAAAAATAAGAACTTGTTTGTTTTTATCGGCAGATATCACCTGATAAGCAACTTCTTGTCCTTTTTCATTTTTCAGAATGTATGATTTCGATTTAAAGTCAGCTTTTAATGCACATGTTTTCACTTCTACTATTTCGGCTTTCCGTTCTATATCAAGTATGTTTGAAACAACGATGGAGCGTTGCGCAAACAAACCCGTAGCAAGCAGGAGAGAAGCCGAAAGAAAAAATGCTGTTTTTTTCATTTCGCTGTAGATTTATTTAGGTTGTTTTCCGATATATGCTAAAATACCACCATCTACATAAAGGATACGAAGTTGGATGCATCAGAAGCAAGGAATATCGCAGGACCTTGTAAATCTTCAGGTGTTCCCCAGCGTGCTGCAGGAGTTTTTGCAATGATAAACTGGTCGAATGGGTGACGTGAGCCATCTTCCTGAAGTTCGCGTAAAGGCGCTGTTTGCGGAGTCGCAATATAACCCGGGCCAAGGCCGTTACATTGAATGTTGAATTCTCCGTATTCCGAAGCGATATTTTTGGTCAACATTTTCAAACCACCCTTGGCTGCTGCGTAAGCCGATACGGTTTCGCGACCCAATTCACTCATCATAGAGCAGATATTGATGATTTTTCCGTGTCCTTTTTCAATCATGTGAGGAATTACAGCTTTCGATACAATGAAAGGCCCGTTCAGGTCGATATCGATTACCTGACGAAAATCTGCCGCAGACATTTCTACCATCGGAACACGTTTAATAATTCCTGCATTATTTACCAAAATATCGATAACGCCTACTTCTTCAGTAATTTTTGCAACGGTTGCGTTTACTGCTTCTTCGTTGGTAACATCGCAAACATAACCATGTGCGTCGATTCCGTCGGCTTTGTACGATTTTAAAGCTTCGTCAATTTTTTCCTGACTAAGATCGTTAAAAACAATAGTTGCACCAGCAGAAGCAAATGATTTTGCAATGCCGTAACCAATTCCATAAGCCGCACCTGTAACGAATGCAACTTTTCCAGTTAAATCAAATGGATTCATAATGTTTTATTTAGTTCTTAAAGTTGAAAAGTTTATAAAGTTTGGAAAGGCGGAAAGTTTATAAAGTTTTTAAAGTTTATAAAGAATCTGACTTCTCACTTTATAAACTTTCTAACTTTACGAACTGATTCCTATCTCAGTTCTGTATTTTTATAAAAATTCTGATCGCTGTAATCAAGGTTTTCACCGGCCATTCCCCAAATAAAGGTATAATTGCTGGTGGCAGCGGCTGAGTGAATCGACCATTCGGGAGAAATAACGGCTTCGTCGCCTTTCATCCAAATATGGCGTGTTTCGGTTGGTTCGCCCATGAAGTGGCAAACAGCATTTCCTTCCGGTACTTCGAAATAGAAATATGCTTCCATTCTGCGGCTGTGGGTGTGTGCAGGCATAGTGTTCCAAACACTTCCGGGAGCAAGCTCGGTCATTCCCATTTGCAACTGGCATGTTTCCAACACCTGAGAAACGACCATTTTGTTTATATTTCTGTGGTTTGATGTTTCCAATGAGCCTAATTCCATAACCAAAGCGTCTGCTTTAGTAATTTTTTTATCAGGATATGTTTTGTGTGCCGGAGCTGAATTGAAGTAGAATTTAGCAGGGTTTGCTGTATCTAAACTTTCGAAAGTAACATTTCTATCGCCTGCACCAAGGTATAGTGCTTCTTTGTAGCCTAATTCGAAAACTTGTCCGTCAACAGTGATTTTACCTGCTCCACCTACATTGAATGTTCCGAATTCACGGCGTGAAAGGAAATAATCTGATTTAAGCGGGTCGATTGTTTCGAGTGACAAAACTTCGCCAACAGGCATTGCACCACCAACTAACAAACGATCGTAGAGGGTGTAAACCATATTTACTTCGTTTGCTGTAAATAGTTTTTCAACTAAATATTCTTTTCTTAATCTCGCTGTGTCGTAACCTTTTGCATCTCCTGGATGTGATGCATAGCGAATCTCATAGTTTGTTTTCATATGATATGATTTTATGATGTTATATTATTTGGTCTGCAAAAGTAAATAAAATTTTTTAATTGGTTGACCAATTTTAAAATAAACTTTACCCAATCAATTATATTGCAAATCTGGTTGGGAAAATTAAATTATTTAATTGCAAATATACATTATAAAAACAAACTGGTATGCCAATTTTGTTCAAATTCTATCACAATATGTCTAAAAATTGACTGAAATTAGACGAAAAGCAGGCAGTTTTATTTCAATTGTATCATCCACGCCAGATTTACCGATAAATTGACGTTATTGGATGTATCGAAATAATCCACTTTCCGATTGGAGAAAATGTCGTTTAAGCTGAAGTTCGCGCGGGTGTCAAGTTGAATAACGTTTTTCTTTATTTTGACCATTAGTCCAAGTCCTGTGCAAAGTCCGTAATCAAATGGATTTTCCACAGCAGTGATATGCTGGGTTTGGGTTGAATTTAAGGTGTTGTCTACCAGAACTTTTTCCGAAATAAGATAAGAAACCTTTGGTCCGATATTGAAAAAGAAACGCGTTTTATTTCCGAAATAAATGTGAGTCAGGAACGGTAATTCGATATAATTCAATTGTCGCTCGTAGTTTGAATCGCTTTCGGACCAGCCTCGTTGCGAATAGTTTAACTCAGCCTGCATGCCTACATTTTTCTCAGAAATATATCGGAAAATCAATCCGCCGTTATAACCTAATAAATAGCTTTGCGAAACGGATGGTTTAAACATAACCATTGACCCGATTGCGCCATGAGAAGTGCCTATATATATTTCCGGCTGATCTAATCTTGCTTGTGAGAATAAAGTAGAAGAGATGAAAACAAGCAAGATAACTAAAATGTGTCGCATATTTTTAATCTTTTTTGTCTTCGGTAAGGTAAAGTTGTTGGTTTATAAATCCTGAAAGTTCCGATTTCCGTTCGAAAGCCGGTTGCGACTGTATCCAGTTCGAATTTGTTCTCAACGATAGTTTTTCAGGCAGTTTATTTCCGTATTTTGATAACAAAGTAATAAAGTAAGATGTAATGTCGTATCCCAGCAAATCGTATCTAGGAGCATCGGTTGATGCATTCCAATTAAAAGTTTCAGAAAATTTTTGATTGAAAGTTGAAAGTTGGCCCTGATCGATGGTAGAAGTAAAAGGCGATATGAATATGCTTTTTGCTAATTTATCCGGTTGGTCTTTCCAACTGTATTGTGCGTATAAAGTAATGTCGTATTGCGCTGACATGTTTTTCAACAAGGCCAGATACGGACTCACATATGTAAATTTATCGGTGTTGAAAACAATCAGATTTTTGGTGTCTTTTTTCAACGAAGAAGTAAAATCAGCATTTTCGGAAACGGTGAGATTCAATACTGAATACTCTTTTTTAATATCCGATAAGTTTCGTCTGAGAGTTTGAGAGAACACTTTTCCATCGTCGAAATAGCTGATGTCCTGAATGTCGGCAAAAACGATATTCATCCTTTTATATCTTCCGTTTATAAGTTCGGTTGCAAATTTGATTTCACTTTCAGTTCCCGGATTGAATTGGAATAGGTAAGGGTTGTAATCAATTTCCGAAACTTTAGAAGAGAACGGAATAAGTGTCTTAATTTTATTCTCTTTCGCAAAATCGCCCATTATACCTACCTGATTGCTGTAGGCCGGACCTATAATTATATCCATCGATTTCAGGTCGTTGCTGGAAAGGATTTCTTTCAACCTATCTTCTGTCTTTCCGGTATCATAAGTGTAAATTTGCAACGAAATGCCTTTTTCTTTCGCTTCGTTCATTGCAATGAGAGAGCCTGCGTAGAAGTTCGTGAATCTGTCAGGGTTATTGTCCGTTTTCGCATTATCCAGCATAAAAGGTAATAGGTAGGCGATTCTCAACGTTTTTCCATCCTTAGGAGTAATCGGCTGAACTTCTTTTTTTGTTGTCGATTCCGGATAGCTGGCTGTTGTCTCTGAAGATTTTATAGCTTTTTCTTCTGGCTGATTTACTTTCGTTTGTTTCTTTGCTGCCGGAATTTTTAATTCCATTCCGACTGAAAGTTTCTTATCGACACCGGGATTGGCAGCAACAATATCTTCTATTTCAACATCGTATTTTTTGCTAATGGAATAAAGCGTTTCTTTGGGCTCAACAACATGTGTTAATCCTGCTGTTTTTTCTTCTTTTGGTTTGCTTTGGTTCTTTTCAGTTACTTTTTCAGCTGCTTTAACCGCTTTTTCTTCTTTTTTATTATTGTTGACAACCGGTATTTTAAGAATCATTCCTTCTCGAAGTCCGTTTGAAATTTCCGGATTCATTTTTTTTATCTCATCCTGACTAACCCCGTATTTGCGGCTGATAGCAAAAAGCGTTTGTCTTTTTTCTACTTTGTGCTCTGTGAATTCAGATGAAGATTCTTTGCTTACTTGTTTCGATCCTTTTTGAATTGGAATAAGGAGAACTTGCCCAAAACGCAATCCATCTTTTACTTCAGGGTTTGCTTTGACGATTTCGTCTTTGTCAACGTCAAATTTACGGCTTATGGCATAAAGTCCTTCGCTGGCTTCAACACTATAAATGTAATATTCGGTTCCGTTTATTTTTTTTGTAGGATAACTGTTCTTTTGAGCAAAAGAGAGATTGGTGATAATAAGTAAACAACCTGCTAATATCAAACGAAATAACTGCTTTTTCATAAGTCGATAATTGAAGTTTTTGTTTTAACAACAGCTGCAAAAATACAAAAAATATGCCTGAACGAATTCGTTACCGTAATAATTCACGTTTTTTTTTGTTATTGCTAATAAAGATGTACATTTGCAAAAGCATAAATATATTCCCCGTTTTATGAAAAAAAATCTTTTGACTGTTTGCTTTTCTCTCCTGACTCTCGCACTCTTTGCTAATTTGGAAGTTAAGGGCAATTATTTAAAATTAGAACAAATAACATCACTTAATGATACGGTATTAGTTTATGTCTTTGATAGCATAACTGTAAATGACACAATAAAATATGTTGGTTCTGGAAGAACTGCTAATTGGTTTGAATATTCTGAACCTATATCTAATACAACTAATTATTTCCCAGAACTAACAAATATCAAAGATGGGACAGGGTATATATTAGATGTTGATGGAAAACGAACCTCTATATGGGTGATTGATTACCAGAACTATCTTCGGGCTTTCAATTCAATTGAAATAGAGTCTAATTTCTCAGAACAGTGTGAAAATTTGGACATTACATTTGATGTGAAACCACTAACTTATAAAACTCCTTCGAATACTCTTTACTACCTACCGAGATATTTTAAAGTAAGTTATCAAACACTTGAATTTATTGATTCATGGAATACAATTAATGTGGATACAACTATTACTTTAGCTTTGCCAGTTTCAAAAATATCTTTCCCAGCTCCTCTTTGTGATACTTATTATATAATTTCAGATGATAGTATAGCTTCACAATTAAAGATGGAAGAAGTAAGTTTTAAAAGCTCGTTATATAATGCTGTAGCGGTAAAATGTAAATTGACACCAGTCATTACTACACGTGATGCGGAAAATGAGAATGAAAGACCGACAACGCCAAAACAGCTGTCTATATCTGCTCCTGTAGAAATGCAATTTTTAAGTAATGCGAATGATCCAACCAAATTTTATAACTGGACCATTTACAAAGGAAGTGACATGATTATTAACCGTACAGATAAAGACCATCGGTATACTTTTACAGAGGCCGGAGTGTATAATGTGAAGTTGACGGTTAGCAATGATATTGCCTGTTTTTATGCAGATTCTGTAACAATCACGGTTTCTGAGTCGAGAATTGAAGTGCCCAATGTTTTTACACCTAATGGCGATGAATACAACAACGAGTTTCGTGTAGCTTTCAAATCGATAGTAAAATTTGATTGTTGGGTGTATAATCGCTGGGGAAGATTGGTGTATCACTGGAGCGACCCAACTAAAGGTTGGGATGGAAAAATTGGTGGAAAAGATGCAGTTCCTGGTCCGTATTTTTATGTTATAAAAGCTTATGGTTCCGATTATGATCCGGAATCAGAGCCAAACAAAGAAACGAAAAGAAGGGTAGGGGAATACATTCTCAAAGGAGACATCAATCTGTTGAGAGGTGTGAAATAAGATAAGACT
>QKGU01000425.1 GCA_003250325.1 Paludibacter sp. | reverse complement strand
GTTGTGATTTGCTTTCAAAAAATTGTATCTTTGACATTATAGACAACACGATATGTGTAATATATATAATTTCAATTAGTTAGCACAGCATTTAGAATTGAAAAATCAGTTGTTTATAAAACAGGAATCCCGCTTGAAAGGCGGGATTTTTATTTGTAGTTGGTTTTTACTAACTTTCCCAAAGTCCTAAAACTTTGGGAAAGTTAAGTTAGAATAATTCTAATTGCTGATACGGGGTAGACACTTCTTTTTCTTTTTTCCCCTGAAACAATTCCATTTCTCCGAATTGTTTGTCGGTAACACACAAGACACCTACTTGCCCGGCTTCAGGCAAAAAACTTTTGACTCGTTTAATATGTACTTCAGCATTTTCTCGACTCGGACAATGCCGCAAATAAATAGAAAATTGAAACATAGTAAAACCATCGGTTACCAATTTCTTGCGAAAATCAGTATACGCTTTTTTCTCCTTTTTGGTTTCAGTTGGCAAATCGAAAAATACCAATACCCACATAATACGATATTCACTAAAACGTTCCATATTTTTTTTCCATCTACTTTTCCAATATTTTGAGACTTTGGAAAAGTTAACTGACCGGAAACTATAAAAACTCAGGATAAGCAATTTTACGTATATCACCCAAATAACATTTAGCTAAACTTGCAGTTGTTATTCCGGTAGCTATCATCAATGGACTTCGCTGGCTGTTAATCATTACATCGAGCACAGGAATGCTTAATAACTTTGATTTTACTTGTTTATTTAGTTCAATTTTATCGGGATTGATCCCTTTTTCCATTTCTTCGGTTACAATTTCAGCAACCAGTTTGTCAACAAACGGTCGGTAAGGTTCCATTATATCGTCAGCCAGACAATAGGCATTGTAACGATTGTGATGATGAATGCCCAATGTAGGCAACAAGCCACTACCAACCAATGAACGAGCTACTATGGCACGAAGAATGGCATATCCATAATTTAATAGATTGTTTGGCGGTACACCTTCACGACCACGCCTGAAATCAGGCACAAACGCAAACATATTGGCCCAATAATAGGCTGCTGCTCTGGCTTCAAGATTATCACTATCGCCACTTTTCACATCATCTGCCCAAACGAGCATATTTTTCACTACTTCGCCACGTATATTTTTTAGTACATAAGCCTGATTAATGATTTTCGCCTGAATGGTTTGTTGCCAGAGTTGTTTGCGGAGTGGGAGTGAAGAGTCTATTTGAGCCTGAAATCGTTCGCTTTGTACAGTGTTGCCACTAAGTGGTAGAACTAAGCCAACAGGCATTCGACTACTATCGCAGGTTATTACAGCCGAATTATTTTCAAGTAGTGCTTCCAGCAAACCATGCGTAATGGTAATTTGCTTATGATCTAATAGAACTATACCAATATCCTCAACAGGTATTGTGTTATTTCCGGCTCGCTCCTCCATGCCATTGGCATCGGGCAAATGTATGACCAACTGTGCATTTCGCAGGCTCAGATAAGCCGGATTCCCAAAATAAAGCGTGCGTTTTATCATAATATTAGTTGCTTTTTAATTTAATTTCACTTTTCCAAAGTTCTAAGACTTTGGAAAAGTTTAAACCATCAACCAATCAAATATCAGACACCAATAGTTGACGGAACTTATCTAACGATAATTGATGAGACTGTATAAAACTATCCAGTCCACCAAAAGTTTTTACTAATTTCGAGGCTTCAATTGTGTTGCTTTTGTTTTCTTTATCCTCGTTGTACGACGAATAACCCCAGTCTTCATAATTCGCACAAAACCCTTGATGTATCGGGTTCCGATGAGTATAAATAATAGCCGACTCGAAATAATCTTTATTATCAATCAATTCACGTTTAAAGTTTTTGATAAACATCGAACCTCGTCGGTTGTTTACTTTATTGAATGACTGCGTATAACTGCTGAAAAGATTGGCAAATTGTTTCGCAATATATCGTTCAATTTCGTTGTCTGAAATTTCACTTTTTCCAAAGTTTTGAACTTTGGAAAAAGTATGATTTCGATAAAGTTCTGCCAAAACTTCGGCTTTTCTGATACGAACGACTAAATGAAAATGATTCGGCAGCAAACAATATGCATACGTTTCAGCCATAGGTTGAATATAATGCCTGTATTTTTCCAGAAAGAATCGATAATTTTCGTCCTCTGAAAATATATTTTCGAACCCATTTGCGTGATTGAAAATATGATACATGCAGTTTGGTTGTAATTTATCCATTATCTGATTTCGCTGTTATATTATAATTTTTCAAAAGTTCTGAAACTTTGGAAAAGGTAATTAAAAGAAAAATCAATACTGATAGTACTCGTAATAAACTTCAGCAATGTCATCGGCAAATCCATAACCACATACCGAAGCCCATTTTACACACTGTTCGGCACGTAATTTAAAATCGTTTAATAAATTATTTTTCCAAATAAATTCCAATGCCGCTTTATAATTATTGTAAGTCGAATTGTAAAACTGTTCGGAATAATCGCCATAATTGTAAGTCAATTCGCAAGCGCTTTCAGGTAAATACAACATTACGTCTGCCAATGCTTCGGGCGAAGGTTGCAAATCCCGAAAATCGGAAATAGCGCGCTTGGCGACCGAAAATTTCTCGGTGCTGCGCATCGGATTTTCAACATTAAACTCTTTACGGATTTGTTTTTTATACTTTATCGCTAATTCTTTTTCATTGCGCGGATTTAAATAAAAATCGTAAAATTCTTTTACGGATTTGTTTTTAACGTATAAATCTAAAATTTGCTCTACTAACTGTTCTTTAGTGAGGCGGTTGAGTTCTTTTTTTAGTGCTGCTTTGGACATA
>QKGU01000336.1 GCA_003250325.1 Paludibacter sp. | reverse complement strand
CATTTTCAACAAAACAATGGCTGCAAATATTGCAATTTTCACCAATCTCAGCTCCATTCAGAATCACTACAAACTGCCAAACCCTGGTACTTTCAGGAATACTCTCAGCCTGAACATCTGCCAATGCATGTATCATAAAACTAATATTAATGTTTAAACGCTAAAAAATCTTCGTAATTTCGGATATAATCTTTCTCATCATATCTGCTTGAAGCTAATACCAAACATGTAGAGCCGGATGAAAAGTTTTTCAATTCACGCCAGATACCTGGTACAATTTTTAATCCCTGATATGGACGATTAAGATGTATTGTCCGCTTTTCTTTTCCATCGTCAAGTACAACATCAAAACTACCACCTGCAGCTATAAGTATCTGATACAGTTCTTTGTGCGCATGTCCACCCCGCTCTTCGCCACCAGGCACATCATAAAGATAATAAACTCTGTTAATATCGAAAGGTATTATACCTCCATTTTCCACTACCGTAATATTACCTTTTTCACGATGGTTTTTATCCAATTCAATTACTTTACAATCATGTACCGAAGTAGTTGCAGAATTATAATCCAAATTTGAAAAATCAGTATTTGTCGGTTTTAAATCTTTTTTAATTTTCGTTGGTTGATCAGAAAAGATTCTAAAATCATCAAAATTTCGTATATAATCGCTCTCGTTGAATGACGTAGATGCCAAAACTAAAGCAATAGAATTTGTAGAAAAGTTCAACATCTGACGCCAATAACCTGGTGGAACATATAATCCAAAGTAGGAACGATTTAGAGAAAACTTTCTTTTACGACCTTTTCCCGTATCAATAACTACATCGAAACTCCCCGACATAGCCACAATAAACTCCTGTTGCTCTTTAAAGGCATGACCACCACGGGTTTCACCACCGGGAACATCATAAATCCAGTAGGCTCTTTTTATTTCAAAAGGGATATGTTTATTACCCTCAAGAAAAGATAAGTTACCACGAGGATCGGTAATTTTGGGAAGATTGAGAATTTTAGGTTGTTTCATTTTTTATAATATGGGGCGCCGGTGCTACCAATTTTCAAACATTTTCATACTTTTTCAATTTCCAGCGTTTTACCAGTGCAAAGATATAAAAACCAATATATGATTTAGTTCGTTTTAGTGCTCTTTGTTCTTTTGACGTTTTTATCTTTATTATGCATAATTCTTTCCGGGCTTTCTGATAATCAAAATTATATACTGCAACCAAGAACCGACGATAAACCATATAATCATGTGCCCACTGTTCACTGAATTCAACTTCATCGGGGAAAAGTTCATTCAGATAGCGTCTAATTTCTACTAGTCCCTGATGATAAAATAAGTATCGGGGATGATTGAAATTGATAAATGTTTGTGAACTATTGTAAACCCTGTATACAACACACAAATCAGGTATATGACCGAACTTTGTATGTTTTGCCAATATGGCCTGCATGGGAACATCTTCTACCGAAAACTTACGACGTATAAACTCATCAAAATCGATATATTGTAATAATTCCGATTTAAACAACAACGACAAAGGCATGGCATAAACACCACCGCGCCATGTTTTATCAAACACATTCCCGTCAGCTACTGGATGTAATGGTGCTATTCCCTCAATAAATTTATTTTTTTCAACCAATAAACGAAAACCCGATGTGGTAACTACACCAAACCCGGGATTAGCTTTAAAAAATGCAATCTGTTTCGAAATTTTTTGCTTATCGCACCAATAATCGTCACCGGCACAAACGCCAATATACTTTCCTCTACACAAGCGAATAGAGTCTATATAATTTTTTAAGAGACCCTGATTTGTATCCTGTAACAAAAGTGTAATCTTTTCTGGATATTTTAGCTGATACGATTTACAAATTTCACGCGTATTGTCCGTGCCACAATCCTCACCAATAACTAACTCGAACGTAAAATCACCTTCTTGCATCAATATACTTTCAATAGTTTGAGCAATAGTTTTCTCCTGATTATAAGTAATAATGAATACTGATACGTCAGGATTATTTATTAATTCCGGAGAGGATATTATCATGGTTTCACTAATTTTTCAACAATTTTCTCACTTACATTCACTCTCGGTAAATAAAACTTACCGCTTAACCATTGCTGATTTAAGTTGCCGGCAATGGCCGAAAAGGCAAATTTATAATCCGTTTGTTGCAATTGTTTGATATTATTGCATGACACTTCAACCAAACGACCATACGGAAAAGCGAAACAATCAACAGCCTGTCCGGTAAGTTTCTGCAGGTATTGGCGCGATTGTTCATATTCTACCTGAGTTTCTACATCTGTAAAGTAACGAAACATTTTATGATGTAAGGCGTGAGAACCTATTGTACACAAAGGATCTCTGGCCAGTGTCATTATTTGCTCTGAAGTCAGAAAATTCTTTTTATCAATTAACTCTTTAGTTAAAAATAGCACAAAATGTATGTTGTGCAGCTTTAAAAAAGGATATGCTATTGTAAAAACACTTGTATTGCAATCATCGAAGGAAACGTAAAAGCTATTTTTTGCTTTTGGATATTTTCCATTAATCAATTGACTTAGTTGTTGATAAGTAAGAGATTTCTTGCCTTTATTTAATTGTGATTTTAAAAATGCTTCGAATGAGGATTGCGACAATGCAAATTCCGATTTTACATCTTCTTTTTTTGCTAATATATCGTGAAAAATATATACTTCAGGACCTTGTTGAAATTTACTTATCAACTTCAGTATATTTGTATATATTCTATTTTGTTCACGTATAAGACGGAGTTTTAAAGGAATCATAATTTTATAACTTCATTTCTTATTGACTTAATTCTTAAATTCCAGAAAAACTGAAACTCACCACGACGTTGCATCATACTGAAATACGTTTTACGCTTGTCGGTTGTAAATGTATGCAATTCTATTTGCTTTTTGAAAACAAATAGAATTGCCATCATAATATATTTAAGAACTTTGCTATTCATACGGAATCTGTTTTCACGAAAAACACCATATGCATTGCTAATTCCGGTATTGAAGAACCGCCGCCCCATGTCGTGTTCAGTTCCTTGTTTGTTCACAAATTGCAAGTGTTGCATAGTAGCAAACGGCGTCCAGCCAATCAGTTTACCTGCATTGTGTAACTTTATTACCAAACCGGTATCACCATCACCCACCAGATAATCTCCAATTAAATCAGGATTAAAACCTCCTAATTCATTAAAAACCGCTTTGCGAATGGAAAAAATGCCCCCATTCAGGTAAATATCCTTGCTGTAAATCACTTCGCTACCATAATTTAACCGCCCCAACATAAACAAATAAGGTGAAATCCAATCGGGATCTGGTGCATCCCATTGTATCTCAATTTTTCCCGCTACTGCATCTACTTTTTCATTTGCAGTATATACATTTAGTATTTCTTGTATGCATTCAGGATTAAACAATCCATCATCGTCGCAAAAAATAAGAATATCGCTTTTTGCCATTCGTGCGCCTGCATGTCGGGCATTGGTGGAGCCTTTTTGCTTTTCGAGCAGGTAGTGGAAATTGGGTTTGTCTGCAACGAAATCCTGAATCAACTGTGCCGAATTATCAGTCGAATTATTATCCACCACAATTACTTCGAATTCAGTTGCAGGCAGCGTTTGCGCAGCCCATGTTTCGAGTGAACGAATAATTACGTCGGAGCGATTGTAGGTGGGAATTATGATTGAAGCTTTCATTTTTTTAGTGATAAATAATTGAGATTTTTACTTTTGCTAATTTAAACGTTTTTGTTGGGTAAAATTCAGAATTCATAACACCAATCTTGTTTTTCTATTTTCTATCTATCACTATTTTCTTAAATTGATAAATTGGGCTAATGATAGAAATTACTAAACCCGATAACTTAGGTTGTTTTAGTACAAATTTATTATGTAAGTTGCCATAATTAGCGATATTTGAAATTAATTGTTGGTTTTCATTACAAAGGCTGAAAAATATATTTCTTTCTTTGTAGGAAGTTTTTAGAAGTCTTACAAATAAACGATTAATAAACCAGGGCATACCCAGCTTTAAAATGTTAGCTGTATTTTGATCAATAGATTCACATTCATTTATTAAATCCTGGACGTAGTTTCCTGCATTTACAATTGATTGGAACACCAATTCACCTTTAAAACCGACTTCTAATTTATTTGTTACTGAAGATGGGTTTTGACGATAACAATAATAGGCATTCGAAAATGACATAATTCTTTTTGCATACACAATGCATCGAGCCATATAGGTAGTTTCTTCGCCGTATGAAATATTTTCCGGAAAAACAGCATTGATTTTTTTTAAAAAATCATTTTTAAAGATTGCTCTGTAAGGATAGCCTAGATTATAGATTAGTTGATTGCCAAATGTTGCTTGAAGCAATTGAGGTCCATTTAAAGGTTCATTGTTATAGTTCTTGAATGTATTTTCTTTTTGAATTAAATGCCCATCGTCGGTTACTGTTTTAATGTTAAATGCTAAAACATCTAAATTGTTCTCCATGCATGTGCTCATTAATAAAGCTAACGAATTAGGCACAATGTAATCGTCGGAGTCGACAAACCAAATGTATTTTCCTTGCGCTTCCATTAGACCAGTATTTCTGGCACCCCCAACTTTTTTGTTTATTTTATGATCAAAAAGTCTTATATTCTTGTGTTTTTTTGTGTACTCTAAAACAATATTTCGTGAATTATCAGAAGAGCAATCATTCACACAAATAATTTCATAGTTTTGGAAGTTTTGTTGTAAAATACTTTCCAAGCAATTACTAATGTATTTTTCAACCCTATAGAAAGGGACTATAATTGATAAATCCATAATATGAATTATTTATAAATATAGTTTTTACCTCGTATTTCTTTAAACCAGACATAAATTATTGATAAAAACTTAAAGATATGATATGACAATAGAAATGGTTTCAAATGAATTGGTAATTCTTTAGCTAAATGTTTTTTATTTAGTGTGTTAAAATTATTTGAAAGACTTTCTTTTATTTTTAAACGTTCATCTTTTTTTAATTCGTTTTTGTACTTTAAACAATCAGATTGTAGATTAATATAATTAAATAAACGGGTGTTTCTAATTCTTTTACTTTCGATTGACTCTTTACCGAAATTTTGGATTACGAAATCTTCTAATTGCAAATCTACTAAAAGTCGTTCGAACAGCCTTGGGCTGAATTTTCTGGAGATTGAGCTATTATGATTCCGATATATGTACCTGGCCTCGGAGAAGGAAACTCTTTCTGCATTATACAATAAATATCTCGATGATAATTCATCTGAATTCATATATTGTTCAATCGGGATATCTTTGTAAAGGTCTTTTTTGAATAACATTCCATTACAAGATATTAGCCAGCACCCAATCGTTAATGAACAAGCTTGTTTTCCACTTAAAATTTGTTGTTTATCAAAGCTGTCCAATGGCAGCCTATATAATTCGCCATTAAATTCAGTTGCACAACCAATAAATGTAAGAACTACAATATCAGAATTGGTGGATACTAATTTTTCAAATTGCAACTGCAAGCACGATTTTTCAATTTTATCATCATGTCCAATTATCATTATCAAATCAGATAGGCTATGTTTTATTCCAAATTGGACTGGTATATTAGCACAACCACTATTTGGTGTAGTAAATACTCTAAATCTTTTATCTTGCTCCACATAAGAATTAATAATCTCCAACGATTTATCTGTTGATCCATCGTTTACAATTACACATTCAAAGTCGTTAAATGTTTGGTTTTTTACACTATTCAGTGTTTCAACTAGAAACTTTTCAGCATTATAAACGGGGATAACTATGGATATTTTGGGCATGAAATTATTGTTTTAATAACCAACTATTTTCTGTGTTTATTGAAGATTCTCTGCTTTTGTATACTTCATTTTTTATACTAAGTAGATATAATAAATCATTAAGAATAACAACAGCTCTTGAGAATTTGAATAACAAAAGCAGTTTAAGTATCTGTAGTATATATTGTTTTAATTTATTTATTAGTTTAAAATCAGTATTAATATCTACCCATTCAAGTAATAGTACTCTTCGCATAATAGCACTGTTCGTTACAAATTTAGTTTTCCCTTCTAGCATTATGTTTTCGGAGTCATGAACAACCTTTACTTTTGGACAAAAACCAACTTTATATCCAAAATATTTAACTCTTTGTACATAATGATCATCTTCACCATAATGATAGAATATCGGGTCAAATCCACCAACTTTTATTAATGTCCTTCGGGGGATCAACCAAACAGCTGCAGGTAGCATTTTAATTGGATATATATCTTTAGACCGGTTAAAATAGATATCTTCAATAAATAATGGATCCTGAATTCCATTAAAGTATGCTTCAAATTTTGGTGATATATTGTTTTTAGTTGAGTCAATCAACATTGGCCCTAGTATTCCGTATTCAGGATTTTTTGAACTAATATTTATAATTTCTGCTATTGAATTTGGCTCTATCCAAGCATCTTGATTAAGCAGAAAAACGTAATCTGCACCATTCTCTAAAGCATATTTTATCCCAAGATTGTTACCTTGTCCAAAACCTAAATTTATATTTGATTTAAACAAAATTATCTCAGGATAATTTTCTTCAAAAAATTCTATAGTCCCATCATTTGATGCGTTATCTACAACAATTGTTTGAATAGGTACGGTTGAATCTCTCAAACTATCAAAACAACGTTTATACCAATTATGACCTTTGTAAGTTACAACTATTACGTATATATTCATTTCTAAATTACTATTTTACTTTTCTCTAAATTTTCATTGAACTCCTGGATTATTTTCTTGTCTTCATTAAGATATTCAATTCCATATCCTTTTTCAATATTCACTTCTGATAGTCTGTTTCTGTATTGTCTGATTCTATTTAAAACATATTCAAGACCAATATTCTTATAGTGTAGCAGTTTTAAATCAGATGATCTGTATGTCTTAACAATTCCCACTGGGAAAGCTTGATGTGCACCGGGCAAATAATTAATTTCAACTATTTTATGGGGGTCAAAGAGTATTGGTTTTGAGTACATTTCTGAAAATAAACCTGTTTTTATACTCTCTGTTAATAGAACTTTATGGCTGTAAACTGGAGTTGAATTAGAATACATTTCAAAACCATCAGGTATGAAAAATGAATATCCTTCATTGATTCCATTTTGCATTATAGTTTTGATGTTTGCGGAAAATAAAAACTCATCAATATCACATACAATAACATAATCAGCTTTTCCTCTAGATATTTTCCAGACATTGTTTTTTATTTTAAGATATTCTTCATCATTCAGTTTGTCTTTTGAACCATATTTGATTATTTTTGTATGATTATGTTTATTGACAATATCCTCAGTATCGTCGTTAGAGTAATTATCATAAATATAGAAATAGCTTACAAAGTCTTTATAATGATCAAACATATATGGTAACATAACCTCTTCGTTCCAACAGATCGCATGATAATGTATGATTGGGCTCTTAATATTTTTAATCCATTTAAAAATATTTAATTTTAACCGATACATGGTGTTCACCAGAAGTTGAGAAAGTATTTTATACTTATTCTGTTTAGTAAAAACCAAATTACATTTTTCTAAAACCCGATTTATCATACTAATAATGTTATATAATTACCCAATTATTCGCTAATATTTTCTCTTGATTTCTTGTGTTACAAGCACTATCATTATACCAACCGTCAGGAGCAATCACTATTTTATCTTGATTATTATTTAACCATGCCCCCCACCAGCTATAAGTACTATTTGCTATTATATTGTGCTTACAGAAACTCATCAACATCATATCATCACATGCATTATTACTAAATACTTGATCAATATAAACGAAATTTTGTGCCATCTCACAAAAATTATTTTTCACCCAACTCATATCATCAGAAAAAACAAAAAAAGTTGGTCTAATTATTTTTTTGCTTATATAATCAACTGATTTATAATAGTAGTCTAATGATAATAGAGTGTAGTTTGAATGCTCTAAGTAATCACCTCTCCTTACATGAATTGAAACCGAATTGGAATTAGTAATTTGTAATGCAATATTTGTTTTAGACAAATAATCTATTTTTAGCCTAAAACTATTTCTTAGCTCACTCTCAATAGTTTTAAGAAAAGATTCATTTTGAAAATATCCTTTAATATATATGTTCTTATTATTACGATAATCAGACAGAAGCAAACTTTCATCTTTTTCAACAATTGTAATCGATCTATATATCATTTTAAGAAATGCATAAATCGTATTATTAAAATACTTTCTCGTTATTCGAATAAAAAACTTCTCAAATATATTATAATTATTTAAGTGTAGATGATATTCATTCAGACGTTTATAACGCATTAATAAAAATATATTTGCTTTTGTTATTTCAACATTAAAAGGTTCTAACTCAAGCTTTCTATAACTTGGATTTGCAAAATCTGAAACAACATCAAAATAAACTTTTCTGTTGCAATAAGTTCCAAGTGCTTTACCAAATGCATATTGAAACATTTGATTACCTAACCCACTATTTATTTGAATAACAATTTGTCCTTTAAAGATTTCAAAAAACATATGAAAAAGTTTTTAGAGGAAGTGGAGGTAGATCTTAAAAATTCATGTCCTCCATATTTTGATTTATCTAATACAGTAATCTTATTTTCAAAGGGTAGATTCCAACCTTCTGCATAGCCATATGCTGGTGAAAGAATCTTGATTTTTTTATCAACAAAATAGGCATTTAAATGAGATTCATCGTGCCATGTAGCTATAATTCCTTTCGAAAGATCTATATTAATATTTTCATTCAGTTTTTTTATTAACATTATATATTCTTTTGAAATGCCTCCGTTAAATCCACCCATAAAATAGTGTTCTCCGTCCCCTTGTCTTATAAATGCTGTTGAATTTGGATTTCGTTCATAGGTAAAATCTGAATTTTTCTTATTATAATGTCCTGGATGAATTACTCCTAATAATCCAGACTCAGCAGCTGTTGGGAACACTTCTTCACTCACGGTTTTTCTAAAAATCATATTTGAATTAAAAAAATAGGTGTAATCAAATTTATTTAATTCTTCCTCAATAAATAAGAACAACTTAAATCTCAATAAAGTGTTGTATGGCCAACCGAGACTTTCTTTGTATATAGTATGTACCCTATTTGACGATTTTACTTTTAGTGAGTCTGTAAAAACAAAATAATGTTTCACATGCTCTTTTAAAAAATATTTTTCACAAGACTTATAGAATTTACTCCAGAAAATATCATATTTCCCTGTACATATATAAAGAATCGCAATTCTCGCCATTTATAGATATGTTATTATGTTTTTATTGTAATGTAAAATCAAATAATGGTTTCGTCAATCCAATCCATTTTCCATGGTAATTACCAGTTCTGTTTGACTCGTATACTTCAAATTGAAGTATATTCTCATTTTCATATTCCACAACTGTTTCATCTCTTATTATAAAAAGTCTTATGAAATACCTGTTTTCATTTAAAAAATTGTTGGGAATCTTTAAAATTGATTTATATGAATTATTCCTCAAATTCACTAAGTTTGAAGTTCTTTTAAAAACACACTCATAATCAAATGTAAATATCTCTAAACTAATTGAGATATTTATTCCAAAAACTAAAGGTATAACCCAAACAGTAATTTCAATTTTCTCATTTAAATCAAATTTGTTTTTTGAGATGTTTTCAGATGAGATATCGATTGATCTTATTCTAATAATATCAGTACCAGGCGCCAATTCATTAACACTCCATTCTTTGTAACTTCCCGAATACTCTATCATGTTTGAAGTGTAACAAAATATTATATCATCAATACTATTACTTATTTTGCTTATAGTGCCATTTTCAAGTAATACACCCCTATTACAAAGATTCTTTACAGCTAGCATATTATGACTCACAAACAGCACCGTCCTCCCCTCGCCTTTAGAAACGTCCTGCATTTTGCCGATGGCTTTTTTCTGGAATTCGGCATCGCCTACGGCAAGGACTTCGTCCACTACCAGGATTTCAGGGTCAAGGTGGGCGGCAATTGCAAAGCCAAGGCGTACAGTCATACCGCTACTGTAGCGCTTGGCAGGGGTGTCGATATAGCGTTCCACGCCGGAGAAGTCCACTATCTCGTCGAACTTGCGGGAGATTTCGGCTTTGGTCATGCCCATAATGGCGCCGTTCATGTAGATGTTTTCGCGGCCGGTCATTTCGGGGTGGAAGCCTGTGCCTACTTCGAGTAAGGAGGCTATGCGTCCGCGGGCTTTAATGGTGCCGGTGCTGGGCGTGGTTACTTTGGAAAGAATTTTCAGCAGGGTAGATTTCCCGGCGCCGTTCTTGCCAATAATACCCAGCACATCGCCCTGCTCCACTTTAAAGTTGATATCCTTGAGAGCCCACACGTATTCGCTTTCGCCACGGTGTGCACGGTCGTTTACCTCGCCAATTTTCAGATAAGGATCGTCCTTACCCTGTATGTTCATGGCATACCAGCGCTTCAGGTCGTGGCTCAGCGTGCGGGTAGATACTAAACCGAGGCGGTATTGTTTGGATATATTTTCGAATTTTATTGAAACCATACGAATTTTACGAATTAAAGATGGTAATTTCCCGAATTAAGTAGTTGAAAACAGTTAATGATAGATTCTTTTTAAATATTGTACTAAGAATAAGCCT
>QKGU01000317.1 GCA_003250325.1 Paludibacter sp. | reverse complement strand
TTTAGCCGAACGTCTCCGACCACAGACTCTTGAACATTATATCGGACAAAAACATCTGGTAGGTGAAAAAGCGATTCTTCGTCAAATGATAGAGTCGGGGAGGATTGCGTCGTTTATTCTTTGGGGACCTCCCGGAGTGGGAAAGACGACTTTGGCTAAAATTATTGCCAATAAACTCGACCGTCCGTTTTATACCTTGAGTGCCGTAACATCGGGAGTGAAAGACGTTCGTGAGGTGATTGAAAAGGCAAAATCGAACCGTTTTTTCTCGCAGGCAAATCCTATTTTGTTTATCGACGAAATTCACCGATTTAGTAAATCGCAGCAGGATTCGTTGCTCGGAGCAGTTGAAAATGGTACAGTAACGCTGATTGGAGCTACTACCGAAAATCCATCGTTCGAAGTTATTACCCCATTACTTTCTCGCTGTCAGGTGTATGTGCTTAAATCGTTGGACAATAATGATTTGCTGGAGTTAGCGAATTATGCGGTGAATAACGATGCAGAACTGAAAAAGCGTGAAATTGTATTTGATGAAACGGAATCGTTGTTGCGTTTTGCGGGTGGTGATGCCCGTAAATTGCTTAATATCATTGAATTGGTAACCGATTCGGAGACTAACGAGAAAGTAATTTTTACCAATGAAATTGTTACCGAACGATTGCAGCAAAATCCGTTGGCTTTTGATAAGGATGGCGAGATGCACTACGATATTATTTCCGCCTTTATCAAATCCATTCGGGGGAGCGATCCTGATGCGGCGATTTATTGGTTGGCACGCATGGTGGCGGGTGGCGAAGATCCTAAGTTTATTGCCCGTCGGTTGGTGATTTCTGCAGCGGAAGATATTGGGTTGGCCAATCCGAATGCGCTTTTACTGGCGAATGCGTGTTTCGATGCTTTGCAAAAAATAGGTTGGCCTGAGGGGCGCATTATCCTTGCCGAAGCCACTATTTATTTGGCTTCGTCTCCCAAAAGCAATTCGGCCTATCTGGCTATTGATGACGCACTTGCTTTGGTTGAACGAACGGGAAATCTACCTGTGCCGTTGCATTTGCGTAATTCGCCAACGAAATTGATGAAAGATTTGAATTACGGAAAAAACTATAAATATTCTCACGATTTTCCCAATCATTTTGTCGAACAGCAGTTTCTGCCGGATGATTTGACAAAAGAACGCATTTGGAATGTTCAAGGAAGCCCAGCAGAGGCCAAATTGGGGGAATGGTTACGTGTTTTGTGGAAGGGAAGATTTTAAATTTTTAAGAAACAGGTAATAGTAAATGAAAAATTGCTATTTTTGTTTCACTATTTTGTAATTTTTCAATTGTAAACAATTTCTTATGTATTCGTGTTTTCCAACAAAGTTTTGTTTACTGTTTTTTCAATAAAATCATTGTAACAAGTTTAGCGTCCTATGATTTTAATAATCATTATGACGCTTCATATCTTCTTTATAATAGCATATTTGTTTGTCTTAATACCATCAAAACAAAAAATTATAATTTCATATCCCATATTAGGTTAGTTTGGTGATTTTTTTAGAAAAAAAGTATAATGTAGACGATGTCTTGTGACAATATTTATATTATATTATACTACATGTTTAATTTATACAACTTGATAAAAACATCAATAAGACAATGACAGTTTTGACTAATAAAAAAGATGAAACAATAAGCCTACTTTGAATTGTTTAATAATTTTGTTGTTGCTCTTAATAATTACTTTAAATTTTGGCCTATTAGCCTGATTTTTTATAAATAGAAATACTTAAAAGATAATAAATGACAGACTTTGTAAATCACCTTATACATGAATTCCAACTTCCTCTGCAAAATCCGGTGCTCATATTTTCTTTAATTTTATTTATTATTTTACTATCACCCATCTTGCTAAGGAAACTAAATATCCCCGGAATTATTGGGTTAATCATAGCCGGAGTAGTTATTGGTCCTCATGGATTTAATATTCTTGAGAAAAATTCAGCTGTGGAACTTTTTTCAACAATCGGACTACTTTATATTATGTTCATTGCTGGGCTTGAACTTGATATGAATGGATTTAAATCGAATAGAAATAAAAGTCTTCTATTTGGTTTTTTTACTTTCATATTTCCTTTGGGTATAGGCTTTCCTGTCTGTTATTATCTACTCGGTTATGACATCAATGCAAGCTTTCTTACTGCGAGCATGTTTGCTACTCATACGCTAGTATCTTATCCAATTGTAAGCAGACTTGGGATTTCTAAAAATCAAGCCGTAGCCGTAACGGTAGGAGGAACTATTTTGACTGACACTGCCGTACTCATTATTTTGGCAATAATTATGGGGAAAAGTCAGGGTAGTTTGAATCAGGAATTTTGGATACGTTTAGGAATTTCTTTAACTATTTTCTCGGTTATTATGTTCTTAATAATACCAAAAATTGCCACATGGTTTTTTAGAAAACTTGAAAGTGAAAAACACTCTCATTATATTTTTGTTTTGTCAATAGTATTTCTGGCTGCATTTTTGGCAGAAGTTTCTGGTCTTGAACCTATAATTGGAGCCTTCGTTGCCGGTTTAGCCTTAAACAAACTCATTCCTCATTCTTCTGCATTAATGAACCGAATTGAGTTTATTGGTAATTCATTATTCATTCCATTTTTTCTCATTAGCGTGGGAATGTTAGTTAATTTGACTATAATATTAAATGGACCAATGGCACTTATTATAGCAGGCACTCTTTCTGCTGTTGCGTTGTCCGGAAAATGGTTTGCCTCTTTGTTTACTCAGTTGGTGTTTAAATACTCCAAAGCACAACGGCAACTCATTTTTGGGTTGAGTAGTGCTCATGCGGCAGCAACACTAGCTGTGATATTAGTCGGTTATAGGGCAGGTATTCTAGATGAAAATATTTTGAATGGAACTATCATCCTTATATTAATTACGTGTATAGTTGCTTCTTTTGCAACTGAAAAAGCCAGTAATAAGATTGTTATTGAATCTGAAGACGATGCAAGTGAACTCATAAATACAAATGGCATGCTGAGTGAACATATACTTTTACCAATTGCAAATGTCTCAAAAATTGCAAAGTTGTTGGAATTTGCCATTTATATCAAAGACGTAAAATCAGCAAATCCCATATCCATTCTTACAGTTGTATCCAATAACAATGAAGCCGAAATAAATATATTGAAGGCAAGAGACAAACTGGAAGAGTTTGTAAAACAAGCCTCTGCTTCAGAAACAAAAGTAAATATTATCACAACCATAGACCATAATGTAGCAAGCGGAATAAGCCGGATTTCAAGAGAAGTAATGGCTGATATTATCGTATTGGGCTGGCCACAACGAGCAGGTTTTATTGATAAACTAATTGGTGAAAAAGTCGATAGTATATTGAGTAATACCGATAAAACTACTTTTATCTGTAATTTAGTAAAGCCTTTAATCCTGCATAAAAGAATTTTTATTGCCGCACCACCTCTGGCTGAATATGAAAATGGTTTTAGTTTGTGGGTTACAAAGTTGGTAAGATTGGCTCAGGAGCTCAGCATTCCTATTTTACTTTATTGCAACGAAACTACCAAAAAAACTGTTGAGAAATTATTAATCAAGACAAATTTAACTGCTTCAATTACTATAAAACCATTCATGGATTGGGATGATTTCTTAATCCTTTTGAGGAATATACATGATGATGATTTATTTGTATTAGTGTCAGCCCGAAAAGGAGCCACTTCATACATGGGATTATTGGAAAATCTACCATCTAAATTGGAAAAACATTTGCCTTTGAATAGCAAATTTGTTATATACCCTCAACAATTTGACAATAATTTTAATGGAGAAAGATACAGTGATATTTCTTCAGAACCTTTAAATAAAGGAATTGAAACTGTGCAAAAAATTGGTAAAGGAATCAGTTCTATTTTTAAGAATAATGATATAGAACAATGAATTTGTTGAAAAATAATTTTAATGAAAACATTGTTGTTATATATTTTTTTCTGAATGTTTTAGACCTTTTTTTAAAATTGTAATTTATGAGTGATTTTTCCTACATTCAATAGGGAATTTCAGAAATTACTTCAAAGCCCTATTATTTGGTGTAATAGTATTTGAATTTTAGGAGAAGAAATGAAACGCTCATGTATCGCCTAAATTGACTTATAAATATTGTTTCTGTAAAAGTTTTGTTATTACAATCTCTTGAGTTAGAATAATCATTAGAATTTTAATATTCTCATGATTGTTGCTAATATCACACAAGCAACGAGAAAGGTTTAAAATGCCGGATTCTTTTTCCTTCAATGTATTCACTAATGGCATTTCCCAGTATTGTAAAAAGTTATTTTAAAGTGTAAAGAATTTCTTTGACAAAGGCAAAATTACAAACAATCGTTTCTTTTTGTTTGGTATTTCGCTTCATGACTGACTTCTTTTTTTTGACTTCATAAATCATTAAACTGCCATACCCGCAATAAGGCCTAATGTGATGAAAATCGCTGAAAGAATAATGCTGATAATTGTCAGGATACCATAAAAAATAAACATTCTTTTTAGATTTTTCAATCCTTCTTCTACATCAGGTTGACTTCTTTTCGATAATCCTGATAATATCTTCTGTCCAAATATTAAAAGGTTATACGATGGTACAAAATAAATAACTGCCATCAGTAAGTACAAAATGCCTATAAATACAAGTGGAAACGGGAAAGGAAACGGCATGTGCTGAAAATCGGAATACTCATTTGCGACCCCTGATACAAAAAACATTGCCACTCCAACAATTAAAAAGAACAAAACAAATACAAAACCGATAATAGAAAGAAAGAAACCCCATTTGGCAGATGATTTCAAAGAGGACTCGGTTTCGGATGAAAGTGTTAGTGGTGTTTTTGAAATTTCTGTGTTATTGATAGTTTCAGTTGTCATAATAATCCGTATTAAATTGTTGACGAAAATTGAGGTTATAACATACGCAAAGATAAAAATAAATTTAAACAAGTTAAGATGTACTTGTTCTAAATTGTAGTCTTTTGTCAAACAAACGAATTACCGAAATTTTTCCCTAATTCATTGGCAAAAAATTCTTTAAACTCAATAGAAAGTAGTAATTTTGCAGTCTCTTAGAAAAAATAGATTATTAAACTATATTATGGCAGAAAAAAAATTAAATTTATTGGCTGATTTTCCATCAGTTAGCACACAGCAATGGATGGATAAAATCACAGCCGATCTCAAAGGAGCTGATTTCAATAAGAAGCTTGTTTGGAAAACTAACGAAGGCTTTAATGTCATGCCGTTCTATCGTGCAGAAGATATCGAAGCGATGCAAACTAAAGAAGCGATGCCTGGCAAATTCCCGTTTGTTCGTGGTACTAAAGCCGATAATGAATGGTTTGTTCGTCAGGATATTACTGTTAAATCGGCAAAAGAAGCTAACGCAAAAGCTCTTGATGTATTAAACAAAGGTGTAAACTCGTTAGGGTTTATCCTTAAAAAGGAAGATTTAAGCGCTGATTACATTGCAACTTTGTTGAAAGATGTTGCAGCTGATTGCGTAGAATTGAACTTCCGCATTTGCATAAATGCTTCAGCTCAGTTGGCTACTATTTTGGTTGAATATTTCAATTCAAAAGGTTATGATGTAAAGAGTTTGCATGGTTCGATTGGTTTCGATCCTATCAATCGCATGTTGCAGGTTGGCAAGGATTTGACTAAAGAAGAAATCGTGTCAAAATCCAAAGCCGTGATTGAAGCAATCTCCGGATTGCCATTTTATCGTGTAATTGCTGTAAATGCTGTTACTTTAAGCGATGCCGGAGCATTTGTGGCTCAGGAATTGGGTTACGCATTGGCTTGGGGAAATGAATATCTTTCTTCGTTGATTGAAGCTGGTGTAGATAAATCTTTAGCGGCTAAAAAAATTAAATTTAATTTTGGAGTAGGTGGTAACTACTTTATGGAAATTGCCAAGTTCCGTGCAGCTCGTTTGTTATGGGCTAAAATTGTAGACGCTTACCAACCTGAATGTCGCGTACCGGATTGTAAAAATACTGAAAACGGAATTTGTAAATGTGCCGCTAAAATGCGCATTCATGCTCAAACTTCAGAATTCAACAAAACAATTTTCGATGCTAACGTAAATATGCTTCGTACACAAACCGAAGCCATGAGTGCTTCGTTAGGTGGTGTTAATTCGTTAACCGTAACTCCATACGATTCTACTTATAAAGTATCCGACGAATTTTCAGAACGTATTGCCCGCAACCAACAATTGCTTTTGAAAGAAGAATCTCACTTCGACAAAGTGGTTGATCCGGCTGCTGGTTCATATTATATCGAAACACTTACCAATAATATCGCAGAACAGGCTTGGAAACTTTTCCTTGACGTAGAGGAAAATGGTGGATTCTTTAGTGCAGTAAAAGCAGGCACCATTCAGGATGCAGTGAAAGCAACTGCTGCGACTCGTTTGAAATCTGTTTCTAGTCGTCGCGAAGTGTTGCTTGGAACTAATCAGTTCCCTAATTTCACTGAAATTGCAAATGCAAAAGTTGAAATTAAAAAAGCTGCTGCTGATTGCGATTGCAACCATTCAGGTGTAAAAACGTTAACTTCAGTTCGTGCCGCTGAAGAATTTGAAGCTCTTCGTTTTGCTACAGAAGCTGCTGCTAAACGTCCGAAAGCATTTATGTTGACCATTGGAAGTTTGGCAATGCGTTTGGCTCGCGCGCAATTTGCTTGTAACTTCTTTGCTTGTGCAGGTTACGAAGTTATTGATAATCTTGGATTCAAAACTGTTGAAGAAGGTGTTTCTGCCGCTGAAAAAGCCGGAGCTGATATTATTGTTCTATGTTCTAGCGACGACGAATATGCCGAATTAGCTCCTGCAGCATACAAAGCTATCGATGGAAAACAAATCTTTGTGGTGGCTGGTGCTCCTGCTTGTACAGATGATTTGAAAGCATTAGGAATTGAAAACTTCATCAATGTAAAATCTAATGTTTTGGAAACTCTGAAGGCTTTTAATTCAAAATTGCTTTAAGAACCAAGAGTCAAGAACCAAGAGTCAAGACCAAAAAGAGATGCATAACTTTAAGAAATTAGATATTTGGATAAAGTCAATGGATTTAGCGAGTGAGATTTATTTGCTTGCAAATTCATTCCCAAGTATCGAAAGGTTTGGCCTGATTTCTCAAATGCAACGCTCAGCAGTTTCAATTCCTTCGAATATAGCCGAAGGTTCTGCAAAGTCGAGCAATAAAGATTTTTCTCGTTTTTTGGAAATGTCAATCGGTTCTTCATTTGAGTTGGAAACTCAACTTATTTTAGCCACCAAGCTAAATTATCTTGAATCAGAAGTTTCACTTTCAACTCAAAGTAAAATCAATGAGTTACAAAAAATGATAATTGGATTTAAAAATAAATTGGATTAAGAATGAAATCAGAGACAATACTAATTGTCTTGATTCTTGATTCTTGGTTCTAAAAATCTAAAAAGAATGAAACCAAATTTTAAAGATATAAATATTAAAAATGTTACTACAGGAGTAGCTCCTGAAGTAGCGAGCAATTGGTTGACACCTGAACAGATTCCGGTGAAACCATTTTATACAAAAGAAGACATTGCAGAATTTGATCATTTAGGTTATGCAGCAGGTCTACCACCTTATCTTCGTGGTCCATATAGCGTAATGTACGCTATGCAACCATGGACAATTCGTCAGTATGCAGGTTTCTCTACTGCTGAAGAATCAAACGCATTCTATCGTCGTAACCTGGCTTCTGGTCAGAAAGGTCTTTCTGTAGCATTCGACCTGGCTACACACCGTGGATACGATGCTGATCACGATCGTGTGGTTGGTGACGTTGGTAAAGCAGGTGTTTCTATCTGTTCGGTTGAAGACATGAAGGTTTTGTTCGATGGTATTCCATTGAATAAAATGTCAGTTTCTATGACTATGAACGGTGCAGTACTTCCTGTTCTTGCATTTTATATCAATGCCGGTTTGGAACAAGGTGCTAAACTGGAAGAAATGGCCGGAACTATCCAAAACGATATTTTGAAAGAATTTATGGTGCGTAACACCTATATTTACCCACCAAAATTCTCTATGAAGATTATTGCTGATATCTTCGAATATACTTCTAAAAACATGCCTAAGTTCAACTCTATCTCTATCTCAGGTTACCACATGCAGGAAGCAGGTGCAACGGCTGATATCGAGTTGGCTTATACTTTGGCCGATGGTCTTGAATACCTTCGTGCCGGTGTAAATGCAGGTATGGATATCGACTCATTTGCTCCACGCTTGTCGTTCTTCTGGGCCATCGGTATGAATCACTTTATGGAAATTGCTAAAATGCGTGCTGCACGTTTACTTTGGGCGAAAATCGTAAAACAATTCAATCCTAAAAACCCAAAATCTTTGGCATTGCGTACGCACTCTCAAACTTCAGGTTGGTCATTGACTGAGCAGGATCCGTTCAACAACGTTGGACGTACCTGTATTGAAGCCATGGGAGCTGCTTTGGGTCACACACAATCATTGCACACCAATGCGTTGGACGAAGCAATTGCATTGCCAACTGACTTCTCAGCACGTATTGCACGTAACACTCAGATTTATATTCAACAGGAAACTGATATCTGTCGTGAAGTAGACCCATGGGCTGGTTCATATTATGTTGAATCGTTGACTAACGAATTGGCTGAAAAAGCATGGGCTTTGATCGAAGAAGTTGAAAAACTGGGTGGTATGGCTGCTGCTATCGAAACCGGTATTCCAAAAATGCGTATTGAAGAAGCTGCTGCTCGTACTCAGGCTCGTATCGACTCTGGTTCACAAACTATTGTTGGTGTTAATCAATATCGTTTGGAAAAAGAAGATCCTATCGATATTTTGGAAGTGGATAACACAGCAGTGCGCAAACAACAAATTGAACGTTTGCAACAATTACGCGCCAACCGCGACGAAGCTGCCGTGAAAGCTGCGTTGGAAGCTATTACTGAATGTGCAAAAACCGGAAACGGTAACTTATTGGAATTAGCTGTTGAAGCTGCTCGTGTTCGCGCTTCATTAGGTGAAATCTCTGACGCATGCGAAGCTGTATGCGGACGTTATAAAGCAACCATCAGAACTATTTCAGGCGTGTATTCATCAGAAACTAAAAACGACGCAAACTTCCAGAAAGCTTGCGAGTTGACCGAAAAATTTGCTCAGAAAGAAGGACGTCGTCCTCGTATTATGATTGCTAAAATGGGTCAGGACGGACACGACCGTGGTGCTAAAGTAGTAGCTACCGGTTATGCCGACTGTGGATTCGACGTGGATATGGGACCATTGTTCCAAACTCCTGCCGAAGCTGCCAAACAAGCCGTAGAAAACGACGTGCACGTAATGGGTGTTTCTTCGTTGGCTGCCGGTCACAAAACTTTGGTTCCACAAGTAATTGCTGAATTGAAAGCATTAGGTCGAGAAGATATTATCGTTATCGCCGGTGGTGTAATTCCAGCTCAGGATTACGATTATCTGTACAAAGCAGGTGTTGCCGCTATCTTTGGTCCTGGTTCTCCGGTGGCTAAAGCGGCATGTACTATCATGGATATTTTGTTGGAAGACTAAGATTTTTTTAAGTCTCTCCAAACTGGAAGGCTTATATAAATAAAAAACGGACTCACCTGATTAAGGTGAGTCCGTTTTTTATTTAATAAATTACTTTATTTGTTATTTAAAAAAAAGGAAACCCATTGTTAACTTCAGATTTTATAAGCCATTTTTTTAATGGTATTTCGTTAAAAGTACTGTTAGTCGTGATATAGTTGTTTAGAAAATCTGTGTAATTTCTATTAAAATCCTCCCCATCACTTTTTATATCTGTAAAATTTGTCTTAATATTTCCATTTTGCTTTACTATTATTGACTGAGAAGCAAAATTATTATTGACTATTGCATTAGAGTCTAAATATCCAATGCGCTTTGAATAACATGAATCTGAACTTGAAATAATGCTTTTATTTAATCCTAAGCAGTTGTTGGGTGTTCCATCTGAAAAACCCATAATTCCACCAGAATATGATTTTGTTAATGAGGAAGTTTGATCTGTATATGAAGACGCTATTGCTCCAGACGAATAAGAATTAATAATTTTTCCACCAATAGTGCTATGTCCCACAATACCGCCTGAATATGAAGTAGTACTTGTTTGAGAAGATTCATCTCCTGCAGAAAAACAGTTGATAACATTGCCGGACAATAACCTTTCAACAATACCACCTGATTTTGATTGAAACCCTCCTTGTGTCAAGATTATCCCAGTTGAATAAGAATTAATTATTGTACTGTTATTTTTTTGTAAACCAACTATTCCTCCTGATTGAGAATCATATTTGTCATTTGTTGATATTCTACCTGAAGAGTATGAGCAATTTATGATTCCATTTAATATTTGTCCAGCAATACCGCCCGCATATCCTTGGTAACCTTTTGTTGATGTTAGTACTGTGATATCTCCAGTTGAATGTGAATCTGTAATTGATCCACCATCTAAATAACCACAAATTCCTCTAGACTGAGAAGTTGAAGTGATATCTCCATCTGTATGTGAATTAGATATAATACTATTAACTGCAAATCCAACTAGTCCTCTCGCAAAATCACATGGAGAATTTAGTGATGTCCAAATTATTCCAATATTTTTCAACTCAGAGTTTTCGATATAACCGAATAATCCATCATAAACTGAACCACTTGCAAATGGTAGGCTTCCTAATTTAATATTTTTAATCACTACTGACCGACAAAACTTGAATTTTGTCGGTTTTTATTTTTATTTATTTGTATATCAATTATTAGCGGTTTTTATTTTTGTTTTACTGAAAACCTACCCCCTCTCAAAATAAACTCATTTGCAAATTTGTGGGGCTTT
>QKGU01000076.1 GCA_003250325.1 Paludibacter sp. | reverse complement strand
TATTTGAACCGTTTGGATGAAATTGAAGAATCGCTGCATATTATCGAACAACTTATTGATAACATTCCGGAAGGAGACATTTGTGCAAAAACAAAAGCAATTATTCGCTTGCCGGAAGGAGAATACTATCAACGAGTGGAAGCTGCTAAAGGTGAATTTGGAATATATATCGATAGTAAAGGCGATAAAACTCCTTACCGTTTGAAATTCCGTTCACCATCGATGGCGCTGGTTTCGGCAATGCCTCTTATTTGTAAAGGAGAAAAGATATCCGACTTTATCGGTATCGGAGGTTCTATGGACTATGTAATTCCGGATATTGACAGATAGTTATAACGTTTAAAAGTGAAAAGTTTATAAAGAAGGTGACTTTACAAACTTTATGAACTTTCAAACTTTAAAAACTTTACAAACTTTATAACTTTACGAACTTTATAAACTTATGATATTAAATTATGCACAACCCCTCGAAGTTTCGAACCTGACAAGTTGGTTAGATACTTTTTTGCGCAGCGGGTTACCGAATTTTTGGGTACTATTCATCGAATTTGTATTGGTCGGCGCGCTATTGTTAGCTGCTTATGCAATTATAGCATTAATTCTCATATATGCCGAAAGAAAGATCACTGCTTTCTTTCAGGCTCGATTTGGTCCAAATCGCGTTGGGAAATGGGGACTATTGCAAAGTGTGGCGGATATGATCAAAATTTTACTGAAAGAAATAATCAGAATTAACCGTTCCGACCGCTTTTTATTTTTTGCTGCTCCTTTCTTCATGATTGTAGCCTCAGTGCTCACTTTCGGAGCCATTGCATTCGGGAAAGGTCTTCATGCTATTGACTTCAATGTTGGAGTTTTGTATGTAAGTGCCGTTTCTTCGCTTGGAATTATCGGTGTGTTGTTAGCCGGTTGGTCGAGCAACAACAAATATGCAATGATTGGTGCAATGCGAAGTGGAGCTCAGTTTGTAAGCTACGAACTTTCAGCCGGATTTGCGTTAATGACTATCGTAGTTCTTTCGGGTACCATGCAATTTTCCGAAATGATTGAAAAACAACAGTATTGCTGGAATATCTTCAACGGACATATTTCGTCGATGGTGGCTTTCGTTATTTATCTGATTTCAGGTCACGCAGAAACCAACCGTGGTCCTTTCGATTTACCCGAAGCAGAATCGGAATTAACTGCCGGTTACCACACTGAGTATTCTGGACTTCAGTTTGGATTCTATTATCTGGCCGAATATCTGAACATGTTCATTATTGCTTCCATTGCCACTGTCGTATTCCTTGGCGGTTACTTGCCTATTCAGGTTCATGGCTGGGATGGGTTTAATCAGGCAATGAATTATATTCCAACTTATGTTTGGTTCTTTGGTAAAACAGGAGTTTTGATTTTCTTAAGTTTATGGGTACGTTGGTCGTTCCCGCGTTTGCGTATCGACCAGTTATTGAATCTGGAATGGAAATATCTTTTGCCAATCAATCTGGTGAACATCCTTATTATGGTTATTTTAGTGATGACCGGATTGACATTGACCGACTTATTTCCGGGATTATTTTAGACCTCTCCCCAACCCTCTCCAGAGGAGAGGGGGCGAGTAATAAAATCAAGTAAAACTGTAAGTTGGAAAAATTTATGAATTATTAATTATGAATTTCTAATTGAATATGAATTCGATATCAAAATACTTTTCAGGATTATTTACAGGCATCAAATCTTTGATTTACGGGATGTCCGTTACATGGAAAGAACTGTGGACCAAAAAGGTTACACAACAATATCCCGAAAACAGGAAAACGTTAGTTATTTCGGAACGCTGGAGAAGCGAGCTGACCATGCCACACGACGAAAACAATGAACATGCTTGTACTGCTTGTGGTATTTGCGAAATGAACTGTCCGAACGGCACAATAAAGGTAACTCCGAAGTTTATAGAAACGGAAGATGGTAAAAAGAAAAAAATTCTGGATACCTATCAATGGGACTTAGGAATGTGTACCTTCTGTAACCTTTGTGTACTTACATGTCCATCTGATGCGATTCAATTCCGTAATACATTTGAAAATGCAGTATTTACGAGAGGTAAATTAGTTCAGCAGCTTAATCAGGAAGGTTCGAAACTAAGAGAAAAAAAGAAAGAAATACCCCCTAAATCCCCCGAAGGGGGGCTTAAAGACTAAGGTCTTAAACAATTATCATATTGACATATCATCACATTGGGACATTATCTTATGGCAGAAAAAATTATATTCTACATTTTAGCGGTATTAATGGCAGTATTTTCAGTAATGGCTGTCACCTCAAAACGAATTATCCGCTCTGCGACTTATTTATTATTTGTGCTGTTAGGAACAGCCGGTTTGTACCTCCTGTTGAATTACAATTATTTGTTTGCAGTACAAATAGCAGTGTATGCCGGTGGTATCATGGTATTGTTTATCATGGCCATTTTGCTTACCAACAAACCGGGAGAAAAAGTAAGGACAGAATTACCTGTTCGTCGTGCAATAGCTGGTGTAACTGCTTTTGCCGGACTGGCTTTCTGTGCACATGTTATTTATTACAATATCAACCGGGTATCAGAATTGGTAACACAAAGCGAAATTACGCCACAATTTTTAGGACACACTATGATGGGAACCGATAAATATCAATATCTGCTTCCTTTCGAAACAATCAGTATATTATTGCTGGCATGCATCGTAGGTGCGATTATGATTGCACGGAAACGATAAATATAGGATAAAGAATCCGAACGAGATTACACAACTAAAAACAACTCAACATAGAATATGGGTGATTTATTAATAAGTTTTTTTTCAGGAACAGTTCCGGTGGAAGCCTATCTGGGATTAAGTTTAATCATGTTCTTTGCCGGAATCTATGGATTTCTGTCGCGTAGAAGTATGCTTATGATCCTGATTTCGATAGAACTCATGCTGAACGCTGCCGAAATAAATTTTGTGGTGTTTAACCGCTATTTGTATCCGGGTCATTTGGAAGGTTTTTACTTTGCGCTTTTCGCAATTGCAGTTTCGGCTTGTGAAACAGCTGTAGCTATTGCCATTATTATTAATATTTATCGAAATTTGACCAGTGTCGAAGTCGATGACTTAAACAGATTGAAAGAATAAACCTCTCCTCTAACCCCTCTCCTTTAGGAGAGGGGAATCGGAACTGAATTATGAATTATTAATTCTGAATTATCAATTAGAAACATGCAATATACATTATTCATTTTAGTACTTCCCTTATTAAGCTTCGTTGTTTTGGGTTTGATGGACACCAAATGGAAGCCCAAAGTAGCAGGAACAATCGGAAC
>QKGU01000228.1 GCA_003250325.1 Paludibacter sp. | reverse complement strand
GAATTTTAGTTGGATTCACAACATATTCAAGCAACATTCTGTTGAACATATTGCTGTCGCCTAATAAATAAGTAGAATACAATTTTTGAGCAAAAAATTCATCGTAAGTCAATCGTTGCGTTTCGTTCCCATTAGGAATAACGTATTGTTTTGCAAGATAAGGACGAAGTTCATCAAAAGCAAACCAGCAAAGCACAGATCCACGGAAATAAGCCATTGATTCTTTTGCTTCCAAATTATCCGGTTGCAAAGCATATAAAGGTGCAATTGCCATTATCTTTGAATACATACGTGAAGTATGTTTGTCAAAGAAAATTATTTCTTGAACCAAGAACTTCAATTGATTCTTTACGTAATTTCTATATTGCGTATTCTCAATGGTTATTTGTTGAGTTACCGGATTTATCTGTAATAAATTATAATCAGGGTTATCGTTGTACGCAAATGTCTTAGACAACTCGCTTCCGGTCAACTTCAACGAATCTGAGAAAGCAGGTTTAATTTCGCGGGTATTTTTTTTGTATACAGGAATCCCATTTGCAATGGCTTCCAGCATTACACGAAAAAGACTTTTATATTCATCGTTCGGACGAACAGGAAAATACAACTGATAGTTCTGTTTCTCACGCATATCTATCACGCGGTATACCACGCGAGACCAAACAACATCATCTGCCCGATGATTTACAGTTGCAATCGTGTCAGCCATTGCATCCAACTCGGTTGTCTGTAATCTGATCATACCTTTACTGTCAAAAAAAGGAACTTGCTTTGCCTGGGCAGAAAGTAAAGTTGGCATTACAGTCATTAGAATGACCAAGCCGGCAATCCAATATTTTTTCATATTATAATCGATTAAATATTCCTTTATGCTTTATTATATCTGTATCTGAATAGGGCTCAAACTTCTGGTTTTTCCATCAGGTCCAACCGCTTTAATATTTTTGATAATGAGATAATCACCTCCTTCAAGGTTATTAATATAAGATTTCATTTTACTACTAAATTTCGAACCTCTCGTATCATCCATACCATTTGGAGAAACCATTGTGAACGAAGTTACCGTAAAGTTAGCCTTAATAAGTTCGTCCTGTCCATAACTCGCAATAATAGAAACACTTTCCGAAAGCAAGGTTTTTTTTGTCAAGTTTTCATCCTGAGTCTGACGAACAACTCCACCTCCATCGGTATATTGCAAATAAGATTTTGGATCAGGAATATATTTCACTCGGTATACTCCACCACCCATTCTTTGTTCTTTTCCTTCAATTTTAGCAAAAACGTTTATTGCTATTTCACCATCCTGTGTAGGACGAATGATATATCTTCCACCAACACCTTTTTGTAAAGTTCCGCCTGAAACCCGTACACTTACGTTTTCGGCTGGAATACCTGGCGCGGAGATATTAAATTTATTGTCAATTCCTCTATATACTACATTCAAATCTTCATTCGATATAGTAGCAGAAGGCTCTCCAACAACATATTCGCTTTTGAATGGATATGTACTTATTTCACCATCGTTTCCTTGCAATTTAATCATCCCTGAATAAGGGAAAGTTCCTGCTCTACCACAAGCAATTTCATACAACCCCTTATCATTAATTCGACTTCCACCCACATAATACTCAGGTGTTTTTGTAGAGTCAACAGCCGACAGAACAATTTGCGCGCTATATTTACCTCCTTTTATAACATATGGAGTATTAGGAACAACCAATGCCGTAATTTTATTTACACGAAAGTCTTTTACGTCAGTTTGTCCTTTCAAATACTGAACAACTTCAGCTTCCGAAGCGCGAACATCACTCTGATATTTTGTCAATATAGTTACAACAGCCGACAATGGCATCATTTCGAATGTAGCATCCACCCAAGGAATTCCTTTGCTGTCCTCAGTTGCAAAAATTGTTTGATACATTTTCTGCTTTGTCGGATTATTGGCAAAGAAACCTACCAAAAAGTTCTTGTAACTTTCTATTTTACTTTTCAATTCTTTTCCATGCCCCTCAACAATCGCATATTCAGCAGCTTTATCCAAATTATCTTTCCCGATTATTTGTTTCACATAAGCACTATCATTTGCATCATCTCTATCTGCCATCCTTACAATCTTCACTTTAAAATCCTGAAGATAATTATACAGTTCATCAGACTTTGCCCTAACTACATTTGCTTTATCTAACCACTCTTTTACTTTTCCAGGATTTAGTTTATTTAAATCGGTAAATTCATCGTATAAAGATTTATTTCTTAATTCAGATGATTTAATGGTTGTGTGTAAACTATTATCCACCATTGTAAACCCATTCAGAATATCACTCGACACATTCAGAGCCAGCATTGCTGTCAGCACTAAATACATCATTCCGATCATTCGTTGTCTGGGGGTTTCGGGACAATTCTTCGCTCCACTCATTCGAAAATTCCTTTATTTATTTATGGTTCTACAGATCGATCAACTAAGAGCGTTTAACATATTTCCGTAAACCTGATTAAGATCAGCAATTTGTTTTGATAATTTTGTTGTATTGGTTTTAAGACTTTCTGTTTCTACAGCCGCTGTTAATGCAGCAGATTTCATTTTAGCCACATCATTTACAACATGAGTCAGCTCATCATTTACCTGACGAACCTTTTCTGTTTGTTGCGTTAATCCTTCTGATTGAGCCTGAATGTTTTTCAACTGAATTTCATATATTGAATTAATCGAAGAAAGATTCTTGTTCACATCTTCAATTTTGCCGGCATATTGTTTTGTGTTTTTCTCAACAGAATCCATGCTACCGGCAATACTTTGATAAGAAGCTCCTAATTGACTTGTTGCACCACTTAATACATCCTGCTCTTTTACAAACTTTTTGGCCGCTTCCGAAGCTGTATCAATATTCTTTGCAAATTCATTGGTTGGCCCAATAATTGAAGATAAAGTTGAAAACTGTTCTGCTGTTGCAGTCAGGTTCTTTATTCCTTCCGACAGTTTTTTTACATCGTCGTCATTTATAGTTTCAGAATAATTCAATCCGACAGCTCTTGTCTGAGGCACAGTGGCTACTTCTGACTTTACGGCTTTTACTTCTTTTTCTGCTCCAATCACCCCACCATCTCCATCAAAATCGTAAATCTTGTCCCACTCATATTCTTTGTGTGGCTTATCGAAAATACCCAAAGCAAACAATACTGCTTCTACAGTCATACCTAAACCAAGTACAGGTGCGGCACCTGGTAAGTGCAGAATTTTAAACATCGCCCCAATAATTACGACAGCTGCTCCAATACTGTAAGCAGCGCCAACCTTTTGTTTTGTTTCAGGTAAATTCCACCAAATATCAAACTTTGATTGTTTTCCAGACATGTTATATTACAAATTATATTTTAATTTTAATTTTAATTATTCACCATTATAAGAACGAACACAACGGAAACCTATATACGGACGACTTTCGTTTTGATATTCGTATGTTTTAACACCGCACTGAAGGTAATATGCGATGTCTTTCCAAGATCCGCCTTTTATCACTTTTCTCTTTAAAACATCAGGATCACTATTTTTTGCATTATATTGAAAAGTAGGGTTCATATCGGAAATCAATGTGCTGCTCGAAGCATTATAAGCAGAAGAAGTCCATTCAGCAACATTTCCTGCCATGTCAAACAATCCAAAATCATTTGGAGGAAACATTGCTACTTTCATTGTAGTAGCTCCTTCATCATCGGTATAACTACCACGCATTGGTTTAAAGTTAGCAAGAAAACAACCTTTGCTATCGCGAACATAATTTCCGCCCCATGGATAAAGGGCCATGCGTCTTCCTCCACGTGCAGCATATTCCCACTCAGCTTCGGTTGGCAATCTGTAATCCTGACCACCAATTGCATTTGCACTGTTAAATAACTGAGTTCTCCACTGACAAAATGCTTGTGCTTGCTCCCATGTTACACCCACAACAGGATATTGAGAAAATCCTGGATGCGAGAAATACATTTTCATCTTAGGATCATTGTATGAGTATTGGAAATCTCGAAGCCACATAATGGTATCAGGATATACATTTACAATACGAGTCGAGATCAAATCCTTGCGAGAACGAAGTCTACGTTCAATGGTTCTATTCACTATGACACCATTATCCACATATGATGTATCTACCCTTGCTTTTGCATTAGGTGGATATGCACCGGTATTTACATCATATTTATTTTCAGGTAAAGCTGCCTGATCATAATTAATCCATTCATATTTATACTGAAGTTTACCAGGATCAATTTGTTTTTTTCCAAGTGCATTATTATCCTGATAGTAAAGAGAATTTAAAATTTCATTGATTTCTTCATCTTTAGACACAGTCGGAATTTTCGCTTTCCAATTCAAGCGTACAAACTGTGGATCTGATTCTGTGGTTTCATTTTTGGATTTAACAGCAAACTCTTCTCTTCCGTTAATGACTAATGTCCGAAGGATAATAGAATCACGAACCCAATATACAAATTGTTTATACTTATCGTTGGTTATTTCTGTTTCATCCATCCAAAAAGCATCAACAGATACATTGATCGATTTGTCGTTTATACCTCCAAGAGCAGATTGATCGTTAGCTCCCATCATAAACGACCCACGTTTTATGAACACCATACTATAAGGTTGTGCTTCAACAAAAGTATCCTTTATCCCGAGACCTACTAATTCACCTGCTGGTTTGTTACATGCAACAAACAGCGAAGCGAGTACAATGATTGGCAGATATTTTTTCATTCTTTTGTGATTTGAATTTTAAATTACAACTGAATCTTTTCAAATTTATTTTACTCCGAGTTTGAATTAACTTTTTCATTGTGTGATATTTCAACAATCTGTCAGTTTGAAACAATCATCTTTATTATCACTTTGTTAATCCAAACAAATCTCATTTTTATATCCCAAATAAGTATCAAATCAAAAAAAATTGAATACTATATTTTGGAATTTTTGCAAAAAAAACGAACAATCAACCGCAAAGATACTTATTTTAAGTGAAATACAATGGTTTCAGAGCAATTAATTAAATGTTTGTATTTGTTTTTATTATTTTGCTAAAAGTGCCTATCCATCGGGGTTGTAGCAGTTTTTATGATCGAAAAGTCATAAAATTTTTCAAATTTTTTTTCAACAAACTACAATATTCTGATACTCTTGTACTTATTGTTTTTTTTTCCGAAAACATATTCAAAACTATAAAAACAAACTAATTCATGCGACCCCCAACTTGCAATCAACATTTTAGAAGTTGGTAAATCATAGGAATAACCTATTGATAATCCTCCGGCAATATTAATTCCTGCAAGAAAGGTAACCGCATCCTGTATGCGATAAGACAATCCGCCCCAATACTTATTATCATATTCAACTCTGCCGGTAACATCCCACTGCCACGAGGTAAAATCTGTTTTTATCAACGTGGTAGGTTTGAAAACATATTTTGTATCTGGAAGTGTCCAATTGTATCCACCTGTAAGGTAAAGAGTTCCAAACTGTCTGAAACTCGAATAGTCACCCCATTCAACGGTGGGATTATTTAAGTGCATGTAGGAAACTCCTGCATAATAATCTGAAGTCGAATAAAATGCGCCCAAACTCATATCAAAACTCATCCCTACCACTGACGTTTTTGGAATTTCAGGATCGTTTGAAATATCATGATAATCGCTTGTAATTTCACGAACACTATCACCAACAAAACCCAAACTGGTAAAACCGAAATCTGTTCCCAGACTTAAAACCCCTTCACCCAATTTCTTTTTGTATGCATATTGAAGATGAGCCGCCTGAGTTGTGAACAATCCTGATGATTCGTTCAGAAAGCGAAAACCGACGCCATGAGTCTTACCCATAAATTTCAATGGACTATTTATGCTAAATATCATCGTTTGTCCCGCGTTGGGCATCCCCAGCCATTGCATACGATATTGCCCCGTCACCTGAATCAACTCGCCCTCTCCGACCGCTGCCGGATTGAACGCCGAATTATGAAGCATATATTGGCTCAACTGAGCATCGAATTGAGAATACGCTGCACCTACGCAAATAAGTAATGACAAAAAAATTAAAACTACTTTTCTCATAGGTTAATATCAGCTATCTTTTTCACTTACGACATTAATCAAATCAATATCCATGTCGTATTACGGTTTTATTCTAACTGAAAAACAGCACAAAAATTGTTTACGTAAACATATTTTTGTACTATTTTTCAAAAAATATCCCGCAGTGTATATTAAGCTAACGTGCTTTTCTCTAATGATTAATATTCTTCTTCGTTAAAAAAGAAATCCTCTTTACTTGGATAATCCGGCCAGATATCCTCAATACACTCGTATATTTCTCCCTCGTCTTCAATCTCTTGCAAATTCTCAATTACTTCTAATGGAGCACCTGAGCGCATTGCATAATCGATTAATTCATCTTTTGTAGCCGGCCATGGCGCATCCTCGATTTTAGAAGCTAATTCCAACGTCCAATACATAGTCAACTCGATTTTTTAGGTGAATAAGTTAAGAATCCTAATTATTTAATTTCGTGCAAAAATAGAAATTTTTTTTATTAAACCTAACTTTTCCAAAAAATTTCTTCGCCCCCATTTCTAAGGGTGTAAAGCCTCGATAAGGCGAAAAAATAATCGGACAAGCGGTTAAAATACACAACAACCAGATTTTCAACATTATAAACTTCTTTCATATCGAAAATGCGCCTTTCAGCACGTCTGGTAATTGTTCGACAAACATGACACAAAGCACCGGCCTGAGAACCTCCGGGCAGAACAAAAAACTTTAGTTCGGGCAATTGAGCGACAATTCTGTCAATTTCTGACTCAATCGCGCTTATTGCCTCCTCCTTCAATATAGAAGCAGTCGAGAGTTCCACTTTTGAAGTATCTGTTGCCAGATAAGATCCGATCGTGAATAATTGATGTTGAATTGTTCGCAGGAAATCCAAATCCTGCGCCTCGATATCCTGACAGGTCAACAATCCGACAAACGAATTTAGCTCATCAACAGTTCCGTAAGTTTCAATGCGGACATCGTTTTTCATCACCCGGCTTCCTCCAATCAATCCGGTTTGACCTTTATCTCCTGTTTTTGTATATAGTTTCATTTCTTTTAAATAAATATGTTTTTATATAAGATTTGTAATCTCAATAAAAAACTTTATAATGCTTTTTGTTCAGATTTTTATTAAAAAAAACAATTCCATACTGAAATATATCAATCGTACTTGTTACAGCAGGGTGAGCAATTATTTTATTCCATGCCTCTTCCATACCTTCCGACCAGTGAATATCATCGAAAATCATCACCGAATCGTTATGGATTTTAGCTAAACACATTTCAAAATAACGCAAAGTCGCTTCCTGCGTGTGATTGGCATCGACATAAACCAAATCCAGTTTTTCTTTTTTAGCGACAATATCCGGCAACACATCATCGATATTTCCGACAACGAGTTCAATATTTTTCAGATTTAGCTTTTCAAAATTTCTTCGGGCACGATTGGCAATTTCAGAACTTCCTTCAATAGTCGTACATTTCACTTCCGAAGAGGAAGAGGCCAGATACGAAGTGGAAAAGCCTAATGAAGTGCCCAACTCCAACACATTCTGAAACTTAAAATAATGAACTATCCGAAACAGTAATTGCCCACATTTGGCAGTATTTACCGATTTTTTCAAAATATCTTTTACAGTGCTTTCACGATCTTCTCCTGTACCAAAATCTTTAATATGCACAGCTTCCGCATTTTGCAACTCACTTTTCCGCAACTTTTCAATTTCGGTAAATACGTAAAAATAATGCTTTTCGCCTAGCACATTCTGAACAAACTGAAACATAAAAGGGGAATGCACTCCAAACCCTCTCGTATTTCTTGCAGTAAAGTAATGACCAATATATTTTAGTATTCGTTGATAGGGGTGCATATTTCCAAAATTTGACTAACAAAGGTACATAAAAATCGGCGGAACAGATCTTTTTTAAGGAACAGAAATAATAGAATTGGGGTTCAATCCAACATTTTCGAGTTTATATTGCAATTTCCCCTGGCGATTAAAACACAGCAAATCACCTTTTACGGTATAATTATGCGCATCAGTAAGATAAACATTTCCGTTTTTCGGATTCACTGCAATACAGAAAGGACGCTCCATCAAAGTGCCATCCGAAATGAAATTATTTGAAATAACTTGCTCCGATTTGCAGTCAAAAGTTTTCACAGAATAATCATTCGTTACAAAATCAAAATTGTACAGATAAGCTGTATCGTTTTGAATACAAAAATTAATCGCAGGAATATCCGTGAAAGTTCGCGTTAACTCATCCGTTTCACTGTTCAGTTTACAGAACTTCGATTTTATATCCGAATTATTCCCACGCGATATTACATATACATCACCCTCGCTGTCAGCCGCCAGTTTGTATGGATTCAGACCTACATCAATTTTCTTTATTTCCTTGAAAGTGGAAATATCAATCACAGAAACCGTGGTATCATAATTTGGATTATCGAGTCCACCGGAGTTGGAAACATACAATTTGTTATTCGCAACAGCAATTCCATCCGGATTTCGACCACAAGTTGCCAATCCATCAATCGTCAAAGTTGAAATATCGATTCGGGTGACGGTTCCATCAAAAGAGCAAACATAAGCCTTTTCTCCGGCAAAGGCAATAAATCTCGGCTGCCGCCCTTGATGTTTCTCATTGGAAATAGAAAAACGTCGAATAGAGATTCCGGTATTTATATCAATGACTTCCACTTGAGAGGACACATTTACCACCACCCAAAGTTTATTGTCGTATAGCTGCAAGTCGTTTGCGGTATCTCCCAAACCACGATTATTTACAAAATCGAACACATCGGGAGTAAAATTTCTTTTATCGAAATCAATCAGACTTAATGTGCTGTTGTTCATATTAAACAAACCTTCGGACAGTAAATAGAGTTTACCAGTTTCGCCTGCCATTTCAGGCAAGTTAACCGGTACCGAAATATCCTTCATGTCGTCGCAAGAACACATGAAAATTGAGACAAGAACAAAAGAGATAGCAAAACTAAAATGTATTTTCATAATCAAAAATAGAAGTGCAAAGGTACATCTTTTCAGTGAGATAGTCGGAGCAAAACAACAGCTTATTCGAACTCACAAAAAAGAGCCTGAATGAATCAAAAATTTCATTCAGGCAAAAACCCATTTTTACAAAGAAAATTATTTTTTATCAATAACAGTAAAAGGAATTTTCAAACTCAGCACGATGTTCCGTCCCGGATTATACAAACTCACTTCTTTCAGTGTGGACAAATGATCGATATATTTTGTATCGAACAAATTATTTACGCCCAAGCTCAAAAGTACCGGTTGATATTTAAATTTCAACGATCCGCCAATGTTGAAATCAACCAGCGTGTATCCTGGTGTTGTTGTTTCATCAGGTGCTGCGTTGTTCTGATCGAAAGCAGTGAGCGTGTTAATTGCAGCAAAAACATTTCGCATGCAAAGCAGTTTTTCTTTTTCAGCTTTTAGTTCAAATTGCAGCTTATGCGCCGGGATAAATGGTAAATAATCGCCATCTTTCTGCTTTCCTATTACCGACGAAAACGTACTTTCGAAATGCAACCATTTAATAACCTCCGGATGAACATGCAATCCTGCTTCGCCACCAAACAAATAAGAATCAGCTTGCTTATACTGATATATACCTATGCCCGAATCCGTTGTTTCGCCTGTAGGAGCAATGAAAATGAAATTATCAACCGCATTGTAGAAACCAGCCACATCGAAAGTGAAATTACTACGATGATAATGCAAACTCAAATCGCCTTCGTACGAATTTTCAGGAACAAGCTGACTATCGCCCACTTCGTAACGAAGTTCATGTTGCCCATTCGATGTCAGTTCCGCAAGATTAGGAGTACGATAAGCCGATGCGATATTTCCCCGAATCAAAAGTTCTTCCGAGAAATTGTATGTTGCACCTATCGATCCACTAAAACTGCCATAACTTTTATCAAGCGCCGGACGATAAGACATTAAATCCGACGGCTCACCAATAGTTTGCGTTTGAATCAATTTATCATCATACCGAACGCCTGCCTGAACTTTCAGTTTATCGAAAAAAGTATGCTGCAACAGCCCAAAAGCAGAATAATTGTTGGTAGTAGCATCGGGAAGCAATTTTGTTTCTCTGTCATTCAGGTTTGTGTTAAACTGATTAAATCCCTGAAATCCAAAAATATACTCTGAATTTACATCCGAAGGCAAGTGAAGTTTTGCTTCGTATGTAAGTGTTGCAAGTCTCATTTCAATTTCAACTTCATCCACATCGCCGAAATGGATGAGATCTGTACTCTGAAATGCAGAATTCAAATCGAGCTTAAATTTCCCCAAATACAATTTATTTTGAGAAGATAACATATGCGTATTCAATTGCTGATACCATATATCGTTTTGCCTTCCGCGTTCGGTAATCGACTCAACAGCTTCATCTTCCACCAATCCCAACTTTTGGTTATTAAAATCGTAAAACAGTTTAAATGTTCCAATTTTATCGGTAAATCCTGCATTTGCTTTCACCGACATTTCATTAAATCTCGAATTTGGAACAAACTCACCACCGCCTTGCAAATAATCAGCATTTGTTTTGTGCCCCACTCTTATGCCGCCAAAGAATTTTTTCGAAGCACCTTTTATACCCAAATTATTCGTTACTCCCAACGAATTTGAAAAAAGTTGCAAATTGTAATCACCGACAATACTGCCCACCGGAGCCGGGTTTTCTTTAATAAAATTGAGAACTCCACCTATGGCATCCGATCCATAAAGCAACGAGGCCGGACCCTTTATCACTTCCACATCCTGCACTCCGAATTCATCAATCCCCAGTGGATGATGGCTGGAATATTGATAATTTTC
>QKGU01000112.1 GCA_003250325.1 Paludibacter sp. | reverse complement strand
AACTTCAAAAGGATGATGAATAAATGGAAATCATCTTTTTGGCTCGAATTTAAAATACAAATTGTTGACTTGATAAAAGCTATGTTTTACCAAATCAACAATAATATAATACGAAAATGGGCTTTTTAAGGCTCGACTAATTACTTAAAAGTAGGTGCTTTTGACATAAAATTTACTATTATCCCGCTTGTTTTAGAAATTTATTGGTTATTTTTGCGCACTTTTTTCTATTGATATGTTTGATCTGAATGATTTGGATTGTTTGGAAATAGATAAAGTAATTAAGTTGGATTTGTTTAATTTAAGCAATAAATCTGTTTTGTATGAAAAATAAGTATATAGATCTCATTGAGCAAAGTTTTGAGTTTCCTAATGATAGTTTTAATGTAGTAGAGAATAATCTTGAATGGTGTGATGTTCCTTTAATGGATATAATTAAGCAATACGGGACGCCTTTGAGAATATCATATCTGCCTAAAATAGCTCAAAATATACAAAAAGCACGTCGAATGTTTAATGTGGCAATGGCGAAAGTTGATTATGATGGAGATTATAATTATTGTTATTGTACCAAAAGTTCTCACTTTTCTTTTGTAATGGAAGAGGTGATTAAGCATGGCGTACATCTTGAAACTTCGTCTGCATTCGATATTAATATAATGGAATCGCTATATGAACAGGGCTTACTTAAACCTGATACTTATGTTATATGTAATGGATTTAAACGTCCACAATATGTAGAAAATATCCAAAATCTAATGCGTCAGGGTTTTACTAATGTTGTACCTATATTGGATAATAAGTTTGAACTTGATTTGCTTTTAAAGGATTTTGATATAAAATTTAATGTAGGTATTCGTATTGCCGCGGAAGAAGAACCAAAGTTCGATTTTTATACTTCCCGCCTAGGTATTCGATATAATGATATTATTCCATATTATACAAAGTCGATTGCAACTAATCCTCAAGTGAACTTAAAGATGTTGCATTTCTTTATTAATACAGGGGTTAAGGATACGGCTTATTATTGGAATGAATTGAATAAAGCAGTTAACCTGTATTGTGAGCTAAAAAAGAAATGTCCTGAATTGGATAGTTTGAATATTGGTGGAGGTTTTCCGATTCAGACTCACCTTGATATGGTTTACGATTATGAGTATATGGCGGAAGAAATTGTAGCACAGATAAAGAATATCTGTGTTCAGAACGGAGTTCCCGAACCACATATATTTACGGAGTTTGGATCGTATACGGTGGGCGAAAGTGGAGCAATGCTTTATTCAATTGTAAACCAAAAGAAACAAAACGACCGTGAGTTGTGGAATATGATTGATAGCTCGTTTATGACAACGTTACCGGATACATGGGCGATTAATCAGCGTTTTGTATTTCTGGCAATCAACAATTGGGATTCGGAATACGAAAGAGTGAATCTGGGAGGACTGACATGCGATAGCGAAGATTTTTATAATGCTGAAATCCATTCTAATGCGATCTTCCTTCCAAAAATGCATGAAGACCGGGAGCAATACGTTGGATTTTTCCATACAGGTGCGTATCAGGAATCCTTGAGTGGTTTTGGAGGTATTCAGCACTGTCTCATTCCTGCTCCTAAGTTGGTGATTATTGATAAAGATGAAGATGGTGAGTATTTTACCAAGCTTTTTGCAAAGGAGCAAAGTTATAAATCGATGCTAAAGATATTAGGATATTAAATTTGAAAACAAAAGGCAAATCTTCTGATTTGCCTTTTGTTTTTATTGCTTGTGCAACTATAGTTTACTCAAAATTGAATGATAAGGTAAGCATTTTTGTCGTTAATTTTTCGATAGGTGTCGACAATCTATAATTATCGGGGTCGTTTCCTGTAGTTCTTTCCGCATAAGGCGTTAGCATGTTGTTGAACCCGATAGCAAATTTTAGCTCTGGTGCCAGTTTGAAAAACGAGAAATAAATATCGCACCCTACCCCTATTTCGGTAAAAACATCTGTTGGTTTAAGTAAAACAGGTTTGTCTTTATTGCGAGCCATGTCGATATAAAGTCCACCTCCCCATATTAAATATGGACGGTAATTGTCTTTGCGTTCCGCACTAAATTTAAAATAAGCAGGAATACTGACCAGTATGGAGTTTATACTAATACTTTCGTTCCCTGAAGCAAATGAATAATCCAGTTTCCTTTCTCCTAAATGAAGAGTGGGAGTGAAGCGCAGATTTAAATAACGAAACAATCTCATATCGCTGATTACTCCTACCGAAAATCCCGGTGTTATTCCTGAAACTCTAACAGAATCGTTTGTTGTTGGTGAAACGTTGAAATCCATTGCGTTTAGGCCCAAAGAGAATCCAAAGTGTATGAATTTGCCATCTGCATATGGTAAATTTCCCTGTGAGAAAGCAGATGCGCTAAGCAAAATCAGTGCTAGAGTGATTTTTATTTTATTTTTTATTTTTGCTACTTTCATGGTTGCTTCGAATGTTTTATTCTTAGTACAAACGTACGAAAATATGTATTATTGCACAACATCTTAGCGATAAATTGAGTAGAAGAAATTACAAATAAGTTTTTGGTTTACTTTTAATTTTTTCATGATTTTAAATTCGTTAGCTCGTCAACAAAAATTGTTTAGTCTTGTTTTTGAATATATAGATAATGTCTTACGTTAATTGCTAACAATAAAATGAATGATGTTGTTGCTATATGTTTTTGACTTTAGAATGATATGTAAAACCGATGCTAAAGTCGAAAAGAACTGATTAAATAGAAAAAAATATATTGTTGTCCGATATAAAAATATATTGTTTAAAATCATCCCGTATCTGTCTAAAAATCAGATGCGGGATTTTTGCTTTATAAAACCAAGCCCCCCATTATATTGGAAAAATGCTCAATTGCATTTCTCGCTTGTATGCTTCAT
>QKGU01000032.1 GCA_003250325.1 Paludibacter sp. | reverse complement strand
GATTTGTGTGCAAAGGTACAAATTAATAATTGAAGAATTTATGGAGAATTTAGATATGAAATTATATTTAACTATAATCATGCATTATTCATTCATTTCCGAATATTTATAGAAATATATTACTGAAAATAGCTGTATCAGCCATTATTTAAGAGCTCTACTTTTTTTTGAGAAGGTCGTTTCGTAAAAAAGATTTATCTTTGACTTTAATAATTTGATGAGAAAAATGAATTTTATTGCACTCGATTTCGAAACAGCTCACGCCAACTATCCTTGCGAAATAGGACTTTCACGAGTTGAAAACGGAATAATCACAGAAACAAAGTCGTGGTTGATAAAGCCTGCCTGCTTTCCTTATATGAATCCATGGAATGAACGCGTTCATGGCATTTCAAACTATGATGTAGCCAACGAAAAGAATTTTGAAGAACATTGGGCGCAATTGAGAGATTGGTTGGAAGATTCTGTAATCGTGGCTCACAATGCTGCTTTCGATATTAAAGTGCTGCGTTCGGCACTAGCTCATTATGATATCGCATTGCCACATTCGGAATATTTTTGCAGTGTTAGTCTTTCGCGAAAAGTGTGGAAACAGCTTCCAAGCCATTCATTAGCAACGCTTAGTCAGTTCCATAATATACGATTTAACCATCACAGAGCAGGCGATGATGCAAAAGCCTGCGCCATAATCACCTTAAAAGCTTTTGAAGAAATTGGAGCCGGTAGTGTTTTGGATGGATTAAAAAAAGTAGGAATCACTTTAAAAAAGATATAAAAAAACCTCCCAATTCTTCGCAGAAGCAGGAGGCCATCATTAGTAGTTTATATTTATTTACACATACAAAAAACAGTTACTACAATATCCATTGTAGGTGACTGTATATTAATAAACGTTTATATCGTAACTTGGTTCATTTGTAATCTCAGAAACCTGTTCGGTATACAAAACTTTTCCGTTTTCATCGAGTGCAACAACCGAACGTGCCATCAATCCTTTCAATGGTCCATCAGTAAGAAGTACGCCATAATCATTTGCAAAAGTATTATATCGGAAGTCTGATGCCGTAACCACATTATTCAACCCTTCGGCACCGCAGAATCTGCTTTGAGCAAAAGGTAAATCTTTTGAAACACAAATAACTACAACGTTTTCTTTATCGGAAACCCATTTGTTGAACTGACGTACCGACATAGCACAAGTACCTGTATCGAGACTTGGAAAAATGTTTAGTAGAACACGTTTCCCCTTGTAATCTGCTAAATGAATTTCCTGCAATCCACTTCCTACTAATGTAAATTCCGGTGCTTGTGAGCCTACTGCTGGTAATGAACCAATTGAATGAACTTCGTTTCCTTTAAATTTTACTGTTGCCATTTTTTTTAATTTTTAATTAGAAATAAAAATGATTTTGTTAATATCTTAATAACATCTTCATGTTGTTTTTTGTTTATATTTGCAATAAATTTTTTGTTTTGAATTATGAAGCTCTCTCAATACTTTCCTTTTTTTATAGTTCTTTTACTCTTTTCGTGTAAAGACCCCAATGAATATCGTGTAGCGTCTGATTTTGCTGAATATTTGAACCGTTTTGAAACAGAAGCGGCAAAAAGAGGTAAAAACTTCGATCTTGAAAATACCGGATTAATCATTGAATATGCCGATTTGAAAAATGATTATATTGGATTGACGCACTACGAGACTCCAATTCGCATTGAAATTGACAAAACCTATTGGAATGAAGTTTCGACATCAGCTGATGTAGATGAGTTGAGAGAGTGTCTTATTTTTCATGAGTTGGGACACGGTTTATTAAATCGTGGTCATATAAATACAATTCTCGAAAATGGCGACTGGAAATCAATAATGTCCGGAGGTACTAAAGTCGAAAATAAAACGTGGAATATAAATTATCGAGGAGTTCGTCGTGATTATTATATAGATGAACTGTTTGATGAAAGCACACCCGAACCGGAATTTTCCAGTAAAACCTTATTGGCTGATACTACAGGGTTTAGTGGAAAAGTTTATTTAAGTTTTGATGATGAGGCTCATGCAGGTTGGAATATAGAAACTACGGACAACTATAGCACTAGTATTCAGAATGGTCGGTTGAAATTTGAATCAAAAGTTGACAAAACATTTTTGGTTTTTGGCAATACTGGTATCGACGTACAATCCGATTTTAGTTTTGATTTACATATCGAATCACAAACAACTGATCCTTCGCTCAGGTATGGTATTATATTTGGTTATGTACCAAAAGATTCAACTGGAGCAACCGATCCAATTGAATATTTTACTATTAGCAACGATCAGTTTATGTACATGGGCAACCGCTCTTGTAGAACTTATTTCTCGCAATTATATAAAGAGTCTATTATTATAAATGGAGATAACTGGCTCAAGGTGGTAAAAATAGGAGATATGATCTATTATTTTATCAACGGAGTTTATGAATATTGTTCAGAAATGGTTACCAAAGAATCAGGAAGCACTTTTGGCTTCTTAGTTCCAGAGAATGGAACTGTATTTTTGAACGATTTTATTATTTCTCAAAAATCTGCTTCAAGCGGAGTAATGTCTAAAGTAAAGCAAAACACAAAAATGGAATTTGGAGTAAAAGAAATAAATCAGTTTATTCCAAAAAATACTTATAAATATTATTAAGCTATATGTCTAAATTCACAATATATCAGGTGCTTCCACGTCTTTTTGGAAACGATAACAGCACGAATAAAATTAATGGCTCGATAGAAGAAAACGGTTGTGGAAAGTTTAATCACTTCACTTCGAAAGCATTAAAAGAAATAAAAGCTCTCGGGATAACGCATATTTGGTACACTGGTATAATAGAACATGCCACTCAAACCGATTATTCGGTTTTTGGGATTAAAAAAGATCATCCTACCGTTGTAAAAGGAAAAGCCGGTTCGCCGTATGCTATTAAAGATTATTACGATGTAGATCCCGATTTGGCTGTTGATGTTGAAAACAGGATGAAGGAATTTCAAAATCTTGTTGCGCGTACTCACAAAGCCGACATGAAGGTAATTATAGATTTTGTACCAAACCATGTTGCGCGGGAATATTGTTCGGATGCAAAACTTAAAGGCGTTCGCGATTTGGGTGAAAATGATGATAAAACGATGGCATTCTCATCACAAAACAATTTCTATTATCTTCCGGGTCAATCTTTTTCGCCTAATTTTGATCTCGCCGGATATGAAGAATACCCTGCAAAAGCAACTGGTAATGATCAATTTACAGCTTCACCAAGCGTGAATGATTGGTACGAAACCGTTAAGCTCAATTATGGAGTAGATTATGTGAATGGACGGCTGAATTATTTTGATCCGATACCGGATACCTGGTTGAAAATGTGTGATATTTTACTTTTCTGGGCTTCGAAAAAGGTGGATGGTTTCCGTTGTGATATGGCCGAAATGGTTCCGGTTGAATTTTGGCAATGGGCTATACCAAAAGTCAAAGAAAAATATCCGGATATCATTTTCATTGCAGAAGTCTATAATCCGGCTGAATACAGAAGTTATATCAATAATGGTAAATTCGATTATTTGTACGATAAGGTTGGAATGTACGAAAAACTACGTGATGTTACCAGCAAAAATCATCCGGTAAGAGATATCACGTATGCATGGCAGGCATTAGGAGGGATTGAAGATCAGATGCTAAATTTTCTGGAAAATCATGATGAACAGCGCATTGGTTCGGGATTCTTTTCCGGTGATGGTATGTATGCTAAGCCTGCTATGATCGTGGCTGCAACATTGACCAAAGCACCTGTAATGATCTATTTCGGTCAGGAACTGGGCGAGCAGGGAATGGAAATAGCAGGATTTAGCGGATTGGATGGGCGTACAACTATTTTCGACTACTTTAGCTTAGAGTCAATTCGTAATTGGACAAATGAAGGAAAGTTCAATGAGAATAAGCTCAGTGCCGAACAAAAAGAATTGCGAGATTTCTACAAAAAACTTTTGAATATTACTCTGAATGAAAAAGCCATCACCGATGGAAAAATGTTCGATTTGGAATATGCCAATTTAGAAAATCAATTATTTAACTCTCACGAACAATATGCTTATTTCAGAAAATATGAAAACGAATTATTGTTGTTTGTTTTAAATTTCGACGATAAACATTTAAAAACAGAAGTAAGATTTCCAGCAGAAGCTTTTCAATATCTCGAAATTGGTGATGGTGAAACATATAGTTGCAAAAACCTGTTGGACGAAAATGAATTAATTCCTGATGTAGTTCTAAGTAGTAGTGCGAATTTTACCATCGAAATGCCGGCCTGGACAGGGAAGATTTTAAAATTTGAAAAAATTCTATAGCATCTGTTGAAATTAGTATAAAAGGCTCATTTATTTCGAACGATTTTGCACTCTAAACTATTATATTTTAGCGACTATTTACAATAACTATTTAATTGCTAAGTATCATGGACTCAAAAAGTGTTTTTCTGCTTATAACTATTGTTTTCTCTCTTTTTGCGTGTTCTTCTTCAAAGAATTTGCCCGAAAACAGTGCAGAAGTCACGCGCAAGGTACAGAGTAAAGATTTTACAATAAAAGTAAATTATGCATTGCCTACTCGTGGATCGCAGATTTATCTGACTTCGAATTATGATCTAAGGATAAAAAATGATTCGGCATTTGCTTATTTACCTTATTATGGAGTAGCCTATGTAGCTCCATATAACAGTTCTGATGGCGGTATTAAATTTTCAGAACCAATGTATGATTACGTTCTTACTGAAAACAAAAAGAAGGATGGCTGGAAGGTAACTTTTAAAGTAAAAACGACTATTTATGAGGTAAATGTTTATTTAGACATTTATAAGAACGGGAGCAGTTTTCTAACCGTGCATTCTTTTGAACGGGAATCTATAAGTTTTAGTGGCGAAATGAAATTGGATTAAGTGCATGATTCATAACTTTGATGTAAGTCTGCAACACGAACGAAGCCAGGCGGAAAAAGCGGATGCCTTTTACCGCACAAAGTTGTGTGCTACTGAAATAAAGCGGTTTAATACCGATTCTGTAGGCGATATGGAAATGCAACGTCAGGATATTGACGCCGTTATTACTTTGGAAAATGGAGTGACTTACAAGATATCCGAAAAGTTCCGTGATAAAGATTATGGAGATTTGTATGTAGAAGTTTTCAGTAAATATCCGTCAACTCCCGGTTGGTTAGAAACGGGTTCTCCTAATGCGGTTCTTTATTTTACGCCTACGTCGGTATATTGGATTACTCATAAAAGTCTTGCTTCATTTTGCTTAAACGTTCTTTTCCAGACTATTTCTCAATTATGGTATTCCGAACTATTTGATTCTCATCAAACAATTATTTCCAAATACATTAAAATTGAAAATGAACTTGTAAGAATTAATCTGATTCAGGCTCATAATTTTCTTCCCGATGGTACTAAATGGGAAACTATTGGAATAAGCGCTCCCTTTTCTTTTTTTCAAAAAAATAATGTAAAGATTAAAAGTTGGATTTTATAGTTTTTTTAGATGAATTTTGTGCACAAAATTACTGATAATGTGCAAGTTGATTCAGCTCAAATCTATACATGTAAAACTTTTTTTTATTCGGAAAAAGAGGCATTTTGATTAAAAGTTTTTTTATTTTTCTTCTATAAATTTCATTCTGATTTTTTTATCCTCAATTCACTTTCACTTCGATTTCATATCTCAATAAAAATGCAAATTCATTAAAGAAATTTTTCTCTAATTTGTTTGTTATGTCAATTATTTATCAGATATTTGCAAAATAATTAAGGAAAAATTTCTTTAATCTATATCGCTTAAAATCAATATAATATATTTATTTTAAGCTGAAAACTGATACAAAATTCGAAAAAATAAAACTAATTAAAAACCTAAAATGAAAGAGATTAAATTCAGCTTGGTTTACCGTGACATGTGGCAGTCGTCCGGTAAATATGTCCCCCGCAAGGACCAGTTAGCTAAAATTGCACCCGTAATTATTGAGATGGGATGTTTTGCACGTGTAGAAACAAATGGAGGAGCATCCGAGCAGGTAAACCTATTGTACGGAGAAAATCCAAATGATGCGGTTCGCACCTTTACAAAACCATTTAACGACGCTGGTATTCAAACACATATGCTCGATCGGGGATTGAACGGATTGCGCATGAATCCGGTTCCGGCAGATGTGCGAGAGTTGATGTACAAAGTAAAAAAGTCACAAGGTGTGGACATTACACGTATTTTTTGCGGACTAAATGATGTGAGGAATATAATTCCATCCATTCATTGGGCAAAAGCTGCAGGAATGATTGCTCAGGCAACCATGTGTATCACCTATTCTGAAATACATACTGCCGAATATTATATCAATATGGCAGAAGAGCTTATTGCAAATGGAGCTGACGAAATCTGTCTGAAGGATATGGCCGGTATTGGACGTCCGGAAATGTTGGGGAAAATTGTAAAAGCGATTAAAACGTCTCATCCTGATATTATTGTACAATATCACGGACATTCAGGCCCGGGCTTCTCGGTTGCATCAATGCTCGAAGTGGCAAAAGCCGGTGTTGATTATTTAGATGTAGCTATGGAACCATTATCGTGGGGTATGGTTCATCCGGATGTAATCACAGTGCAGGCAATGCTGAAAGATGCTGGGTTTAAAGTTCCAGAGATTAATATGAATGCTTACATGGAAGCTCGTCGCTTGACTCAAAGTTTTATCGACGATTTTCTGGGTTATTTTATTGATGAAAGAAATAAATTTATGACCTCATTATTAGTGGGTTGTGGATTGCCTGGAGGGATGATGGGTTCGTTAATGGCCGATTTGAAAGGTGTACACTCAGCTATTAATTCGTCTTTGAAAGAAAATGGAAAAGCAGAACTCAGTACCGACGAATTGTTGGTGAAACTTTTCGAAGAAGTAAAATATATCTGGCCACGGCTTGGAAATCCACCTTTGGTAACACCTTTCAGCCAGTATATTAAAAACATTGCACTCATGAATGTTATGTTTATGCTTAAAGGTCAACCTCGTTGGAGTATGATTGACAAAAACAGCTGGGACATGATTTTAGGAAAAGCCGGAAAATTACCTGGAAAACTTGATCCTGAAATTATCGCATTAGCAGAAAAAAGTAAATATGAATTTTTTGAAGGCTATCCGCAGGATAATTATCCGAATGAGCTCCCTCGGTTTATCGAAGAAATGAAAGAAAAAGGGTGGGACAGAGGTCGTGATGACGAGGAACTGTTTGAATTTGCAATGCACGAAAAACAATATCGCGAATATAAATCCGGTGATGCAAAAAGACGCTTCGAAGTAGAATTGCATACCGCAATCTGTGAAAAACTAAAAACAAATCATATCGAAATTCCTGATATCAGGGCATTAAAATATCCAAATGCAGAACCAATTGTTTCTTCTTGCTCAGGACGTGTATTATGGGAGCTTGATTTTGTCGATCATTCGCAGGAACCTGTTCATGGTAAGGAAGTGAAATTATCTGAACCTCTTTGTGCCATAGAAACGAAATACGGTATTGAAAGTATCGGCAGCTTTTGCAACGGTAGAATTGTTGGAGTTGAAAAGAAGCAGGGTGAAATGGTCTACAAAGGACAAGTGCTCGGTTATATTCAGCAGAATTAATTTTCTCAATACTTTTTTCATTTTCGTTTTTAGGCCCTGATTTTTCAGGGCCTTTTTTGTTACCTATGATTGAGTAGAAATCGGTTTCTTTATTATTATTCCATTTTGTTTCAGAAAGTGCTACAAAAGTGCTATTTTTGTACTGGTTTTATATCAATTATTAAACAAAACGGAAGTTGTTATATAAATTCGATTAATTTTTATTTCGTTCATGGTAAAAGATTTGTTCAGAAGAAAGTCACTAAATAAATTGTTTGAAGAAGCAAAAAGTGATGATCACGGTTTAAAGAGACATTTGGGGGCATGGAATCTTACTTTTCTTGGAGTTGGAGCTGTAATTGGAGCCGGTATCTTTGTTTTAACAGGACAGGCTGCAGCGCAATATGCGGGCCCGGGAATTGTTATATCATTTATTATTTCTGGCTTGGCATGTGCTTTTGCTGGTTTATGCTATGCCGAGTTTTCTGCAATGATTCCTATTTCAGGAAGTGCATATACCTATTCATATGCCACATTGGGCGAACTTTTGGCCTGGATTATTGGTTGGGATTTGATTTTGGAGTATCTTTTTGCAGCTTCAACGGTTGCTGTCGGTTGGTCAGGTTATGTGGTCAGCTTCCTGCAGGATTTTAATATAAACATCTCACCTCAATTTTCAGCTGCTACAGGTACGGTTTTAGTGAATGTGCCCGAGATGGGTTGGAAACCTGAAACAGCACAATTGGCTCAGAGTCTTATCGAAAAAGGAATAAATATAGCTTCGCTGGATCATGTTACTGCTTTGATTAATGTTCCGGCAATGATTATTATTGGAGCTATAGCTCTATTGCTGGTGATTGGCATAAAAGAATCAACAAATTTCAATAACTTAATGGTGATTGCAAAACTTGGAGTAATCATTTTATTTATCGCGATAGGTTTTTTCTTTGTAAAATATGCTAACTGGACTCCATTTATTCCAAAAAATACAGGTGTGCCCGGGCATTTTGGGTGGAGTGGTATTCTTCGCGGTGCAGGGGTTATTTTCTTTGCTTATATTGGTTTTGATGCAGTTTCTACAGCGGCCCAGGAAACTAAAAACCCACAACGCGATATGCCGATTGGGATTATGGGGTCGTTAGGTATCTCCACTATTTTGTACATACTTGTTGCTATAGTTTTGACAGGTATAGTAAGTTATACAGCGCTGAACGTAGCTGATCCTATTGCAGTTGGTGTGAATGCCATGGGACAATCGATGTTTTGGCTTCGTCCGATTATAAAACTCGCAGCCATTGCAGGTTTGAGCTCTGTTATATTGGTCATGTTGATGGGGCAACCGAGAATTTTTTTCTCCATGTCTAAAGATGGTTTATTGCCACCAATATTTTCAAAAGTTCATCCAAAGTTTAAAACGCCATATGTAAGTACGATAATGACATCTTTCGTAGCGATGATTATTGCAGGAACTTTGCCAATAAGTATTTTAGGTGAGCTAGTTTCTATTGGAACTTTATTGGCTTTTGCAATTGTTTGTATTAGTATTATTGTGCTTCGAAAAACCAAGCCGGATATTCCACGCCCTTTTAAAACTCCTTGGGTACCTGTAATACCTATTTTGGGCGCATTGGTTTGTTTTATCCAAATGGCTTCGCTACCGCTTGATACATGGCTTCGTTTGGCTGTTTGGATGTTGATCGGATTTGTGATTTATTTCACGTACGGAATAAAACACAGTCATGTAAAAAAAGAACGAAATAAAGAATTTTCAGAAAATGAATAAAAACAAAAAGTCCTGATTTCAATTTGAAATCAGGACTTTTACTATATTTACTTTTTTAAGCAGTTTTTACTTTGTAACTACAATTGGTTTTCCCTTTTACGATATTTGTCAATTTTGATTTTAGAAGTTGTCGACGTATTGGCGTAACTCTATCGGTAAAAAGATGTCCTTCTAAATGATCATATTCGTGCTGTATTACACGAGCTATATAACCCGAAAATGAATCTGTGTGCTCCTGAAAGTTAGCATCCTGATATTTTATCACAATTTTTTCTGCCCGCATCACTGTTTCGTGAATTCCGGGTATACTCAAGCAACCTTCTTCACCGGCAACTTCCTCCTGACTTTTCTCAATAATAGTCGGATTAATCATTACTGTTTTGAAAGCACCAAGTTCCGGATCATCATCTTTAAAAGGAGCTAAATCAATAACCAATAGACGAATAGGCAATCCAACTTGAGGAGCAGCTAAACCAACCCCATCGGCGTGGTACATTGTTTCAAACATATTGTTAATTAGAGCTCCGATCTCAGGGTAATCTGAAGATATTGGTTCAGCCTGCTTACGCAAAACAACGTTTCCGTATGTATAAATAGGTAAAATCATGAATATAAATATCAAATAAATTAAAACAAACAAATAATATTGGCTAACTATAAATAAATTAAATAATAAACGTGTAATGCCAATCAATTATTATCAAGAACAAACGCTTATCAAAACAAATTGTTCAGCTTTATTAAACTAGATTTTCGATTCGAGGTAGGATTGCAGAATGATTGTTGCAGAAATTTTATCGACAAGTTCTTTGTTTTGTCTGTCTTTCTTTTTTAATCCTCCTTCGAGCATTGCCTTGTGTGCAAGTACCGAAGTAAATCTTTCGTCGACATATACAACCGGAATTTGAGGGAATTTTCGTTGTAAAGCTGTTACAAAAGGGCGGATATATTGCATCGATTCAGAATCTTGTCCGTTCATTTGTTTGGGCAAACCGATAACAAATGTTTCGACGTCCTCTCCGGAGATATATTTTTCCAGATAGTTCAATACTTCATGCGATTGCACTGTATCCAATCCATTAGCTGAAATTTGTAGCGGATCGGTTACCGCAATTCCAACTCGTTTACGACCATAATCTATCGCAAGAATTCTTCCCATTATTTTTAAATTGCGCACAAAGGTACTAAAATCAATTTATTTACAGAAATGGGGATTCTAAAATAATTAGTTACAAGTTAATAGCTACTAGTTACAAGCTTGTTTATAAGAATATTAGATTTGTAACTTTTGATTTTATGTTTCGAAAACTTTCTTGCATTCGAGAATTACCTTTTTTTCGTTATGGATAGTACATGCAAACAAATATATATTTCCTCCGTTTTTAATCTTCAGTTTCTTTTTTAGGTCTTCGGCTTTAAGCGGATAATTTCTGGTGCTGATATTAGCCTGTGTAACTCTTTTGGCCTCTTCTTTTTGATTTTCCCATATTTTGCTAATTCTGAATATTCTGCCTGGAAAATCACTTATCAAACGGTTTGATGTGTATAAATGGGTATGTTTGTGTAGTTTTTTTATTTCAAAATCATAGCAGATCATT
>QKGU01000033.1 GCA_003250325.1 Paludibacter sp. | reverse complement strand
CCTTTGTCATTAGATCAAAAATTTAAACTTTGCTTTTTAAATCCATATAAAGAAAATGACTCGTACATTGAAATGCTCATTCAAAAATATCCAATTGATGAGAATTCATTTCACCGCCTACTGTTTAATACTGAGATAGAAGAGTTTGCTCCAAAGTTAAAGATTTTAGGTTTAAATGAGATGAATAAAGGACAGCAAAACGAGAATGAGTCAATATTAGACGACTTGCCATTTGATGTTGTAGAATCCGATGAAATTGGTTTATCACGGGAAGCGAAATTATATCAATCAAAGGAACTTATTGAAACTTTAATCTTCTTATTTGAGAATAAAAACTCAAATACAAGCATGACGCTAAAGAGTGGAAAACTTAAGAACAATAATCTCAAGACTTCAAACAAAGATATATCAGATGCTTTAATGGAAGGTTTAATAACGAAGCTGATCGAAAGAAATCTTAATACTGACTTACTATCTTACGAAGATGCCAAATACGAAATATTAAATTTGAAAGATATTGATTGGATCAAAAATTGGATTGAAAAATACATTATAGAAAATGATTTAAGAAATCAAGTAAGCAAGGAGTTTTCAATCAATATAAATAATCCCTCAGAATATATTGACAATGACATGATTAATTCATATTGCGAAGAACATTTTTCAGAGAGGCCAATTACATTACAATTCTTGTATCACCAATGTGATATGATTACAGTAAGTAAGAAAAAGAAAAAAGCAGGAGCAAAGCCTAAAAATGACAGTTTAGCAAGTTTAGCTGAGAGACTTTCATATCTTATCAGGCTAAACAGATTCTTAAATCAAAATGAGGTCAATGATATATCGAAATTTTCCATTTCTAATAAGGATTGCAGATTGATCCATGATTATCTTGTTATTTTTCAATTGATTCCTAATCAAAGAGAACGGAATAACACGACCACAACCCCGGAAAATTATATTAAAGCGCTTATTCAAAATTACCGTAAAAACAGGAAATATGTTTCCAATATGAATAATATGGTTCATTTCCTTATTAATTCATATAAGCAAACAGGTATTTATCCAATACACTAATTTTTATATTTATCTTCATGAAAAACCAAAATATAGAATTAACTACAGAACAATTGCCAGGGATTTCATTTCATGGAAAGGATTAGGCATGGATTTGTAGATATAAAAGATGAGTTCAATAGCAAAATAGAAAAGTTTTCGAAGCTACTAATCAAAACAGACTTAGAAGAATATACTGAATTTTTATTGGCTAATGAGTTATTACACTTATATTGGAAATCCCCAATGAATGCTGAAGAATCAGCTTACCTAAGAAATAAAGACGAAATTGAGCTTTCAAAAATCTTGCATTACTTCCTATCTAACACAAACGACGACCTAACAGTTGTAATAAAAAGAGGTCAATTAAAAGATGATAATTACAAGACAGATAATGAGTTCATTACTTCAACAATAATCGACGGATTAAAAGCAAAGTACCGATCACACGGCTATAACGAAAGACACTTAACTCTAGAAGAAACGAAAAGCAAATTCTTGAATTTTAGAAATGATGATGCCTTAAAAGGATTTATTATAGATTGGTTTGTTAATAATGAGCACATTACAAAATTGAAAATACGAGAAGAAGACCCAATAGTAACAAAAACCAGAGAACTATTTTATAGTTCGTTATCAGATCCATTTGATAGCTCTAAATCACAGTATGAGTTCCAAAGGGAGTGGGATGAATATAGTGTGTTGATGAAAGTTGAAAAAAAAATAATCGAACAATCCATTGATAAAGAAGCAGTCTTTAACAAAGTAGAGAAAGGGCTACATGATTTGCAAAATGAGGATTACGATGATATTTTTGAATTAATTGAACACTATCAAAGTAACTTCATTGTCAAGGAGGAAATTACTTTAGAATGGCTTGAAAACCGAATGAAATATTTAGGCATTATCAAGGCAAAAAAAGCAGGTGCGAAACCAAAAAATGACCTACTGGCTTCAAAAGCGGAGCATTTTTCATATCTGATCAGACTTAAAAGATTTATCAATCAGGACGAGTATGTTGATATTGAAAAATTCCCAATCTCAAATGCTGATTGTAGATTGATTTATGATTGTTTTGTTTTTCTTGGACACCTCGAAGATAATATTGGAAAGAGCAATTCTACCAAGCCCGAAAACTATATCAGGTCTCTAATTGATAATTATAGAGCTAATCGAAAAGAATTTGAGTTGAGAAGTTACTATACAAGAGCAGCTGAAAGAGGCATAAATCATTTAAAGAATACCGGTGAAATTCTGAAATTATAACTGGAATAAAATTCAATTATTTTTTTACCCTAATTAATTCCAAAATTGGAATTAATTAGGGTTTTTTATTTTCGAATTCTATTCCAGAAAAGGTTGTAAATATATTATTTCCTCCCCATTACCTTTGCTTGCATTAAACGAAACAAATTATAAACTTCAAAAATAGAATTCGTATGCAAACAAATGAAACGAGCCTCCAAATGGCAGTCGTTCCGCAGAGCTTCCTCAACAAAATGGAAGAAAAAATGGAAACACTTGAAAATATCCTTCGGGATAAAAGCGAACAAGAAATCAACTCTCAATGGATTGAATCAGTAAAAATCCCAAAGCTACTTGGCATTAGCCAAAAGACATGGCAAACTTACCGGGATAAACGTTTAATCCCATTCTCTCAAATAGGTTCAAAAATCTTCGTAAAAAGAGCAGACCTCGAAAAGTTTATGGAATCACACTACATTGAATCGAAATAAAGCAGGGGGAAGAATGACACATTACGATGAATTTTTCAAAGAACAGTACGAGCGTATTCAAAAGAAATTGGATTTGATTGAAGCAAAGTTGATATTCAACAAACAGTTTCCTAACGACCAGTTTTTAGATAATCCAAAATTTATGGAACTGATGGGGATAAGTGGCAAAACTGCCCAGTCCTGGCGCGACAAGGGTATTATTGGTTACAGTCAAATAGGGTCGAAAATTTATTATCGGCTTTCTGATATTAGGGAACTTTTGGAGAAACACCACAAACAATCAGTTTAAACGCTTATGACCTTAAAAGAGAATGGCCCGGCAGACTTCGCCAAGTCCACCGAGCCAATTAATAGCAACCAGTACAAAAATACCGATTTCATTTCTAACTTGAAATCAGAAATTCAATCTATTGCAAAGAGTTTTGAGGAAAACAACACTGCTATTCCGCAATCCGGTATAGGTTTGTTTACGGTTATGTCCGCAAACAATTGGATCGAACAGGCTGAAGCCCGTCCAATCCCTAAAATGCTTTTCAGCGAATTTTGGTACGAAGGCGAAGTGTGTATTTTATTTGCTGATACCAATTTAGGTAAATCCATTCTTGCCGTTCAAATTGGCAACAGTATTTCACAGGGCGAACCTATCCCAGCTTTTAAATTAGAAGCTGAAGCTCAAAAGGTATTATACTTCGATTTTGAATTAACCGACAAACAGTTTCAAAATCGTTATTCCAAAGATTATCAAAACCCCTATCAGTTTTCCGACAATTTATTTCGTATTGAAATAAACCCGGAAAGCGAAATACCCGACGGCTCAACTTTTGAAGATTACCTGAACAAATCCATAGAACACTCAATCATTGAAACAGGTGCCAAAATTCTAATTGTCGATAATCTCACTTATTTAAGTGCGGAAAACGAAAAAGCAAAAAATGCTTTGCCTTTAATGAAGCAGTTGAAAACGCTTAAGAATAAATACAATCTGTCTTTGCTCATATTGGCACATACGCCCAAACGGGATTTATCAAAACAGCTAACCCGAAATGACCTTCAGGGAAGTAAAATGCTTATAAATTTTTGTGACAGTTGCTTTGCAATTGGTGAAAGTTTTACGGATAAATCTATTCGTTATCTAAAAATGATTAAAGCTCGAAACACCGAGCATATTTATGATGCCGATAATATAATTGAGTGCCAGATTTTCAAACCTCATAATTTCCTGTTGTTTGAGTTCCTGAATTTTGGAAGGGAATCAACACACCTCAAAGTTTTCAGTGAC
>QKGU01000138.1 GCA_003250325.1 Paludibacter sp. | reverse complement strand
TGGTTTTCCACCACCAACTGAAAGTTTTTATTGGTTTCGGCCAGCAGGTTCTCGCCAAACTGAAGCCCCAGAGTCGACAATTGTTGGTTCAATTCGCGCAATTTAGCCTGATCGTCGTCCGACAGGTTGGCACCGTTGCGCACAAAATCCTGGTAGTATTTTTCAACCACCCGCATTTGTTCGGCATCGTAGCCGGCAGATTCGCGGGCATCATAAACCGCCTTTACCCGTTCGAACAGGGCTTTATTCAACATCACATTATCCCCATGTGCCGTCTTCTTTGGGTAGATTTCGCGGGCCAGGGCCTGCATTTGCTCGTTGGTGTTGGCCGAGTTCAGGTTGCCAAAAACGGCATCTACCCGGCGCAACAAATCACCCGATTCGTCGAGGGCCAGAATGGTATTTTCGAACGTTGGTGCTTCGCTGTTTGCCGTAATGGCGTCGATCTCCTGCTCGTGTTGCCGGATTCCTTCCTCCACAGCAGGCAAGTAATGTTCTTCCTTTATTTGGTCGAAAGGCGGAGCCTGAAAAGGCGTTTCGTATGCCGCAAAAAATGGGTTTTGCATATCTGTTTTAGATTCTTTTGTTGGATGACACGCAGCAAATGCTGTCAGTAAAACAACAAAAGAAGGCAGAAATTTCTTCATATTTTACCGAATTTAAAAATTTGGTTTAAAATTACAGAAATACAAATGAACAGATACTGACAAATGTTAGGTTAAAGAACAAACACTTTTTTTTACAGTAAAGGCCGCAAAGAAGAACGCGAAGACACCGGGCGCCGCGATTTGTAATCGCGGATTGTTAATTGTTTTATTAAACCCAGCGGGTTTGAATGTTTGTAGAAAATATTTAAAAGCAAAGACATGCGACCCCGGCGGGGTCGAACCCATGCCCACGTCCATCTTTCTATAAACATTCGATGCCTCTGGCATCTTACAATATTTACAAAATGCCTATTTCAATTGTTTTAATCGTTGTTTTTACCCCTGTCAGGGATTCGAACCCTGAAAGGTTACCAGTCGTAACGACAACGCACATTCGCTGCCCCCCCATTCTAATCCTCAAGACTCTAATCTTCTAATCTTCCAGAGGGAGCCGAACGCTAGGTTCCGGGATCGGCCTATTTTTATCGAGCCCGGAATCAATCTGAAAGCTTAGTGCAAACGGGAAGTTCCGACGATAGGAGGAAATCACCCGTTGAACTTAGCTTTCAGGAAGATAACGGAGTGAAGATAAAAATCAGCCTTGACTTTTTTTGATTCCTTTTTTGTGTCAAGACAAAAAAGTAATTGGGGCCCGGGGCAACGCCCCGCCAATAAAATAGTGCAAATGCTTCTTTTACCACAAAGACCACATTTTTTTTAAACACAAAGACACAACGAAGAACGCCAAGAACACGAAGATTTTTTATTACGACAACGCGCATTCGCTGCCGCCATTCTAATCTTCAAGATTCTAACCTTCTAATTTTCCAGAGCGCTGCCGTCCATTCATCAATCATCATTCAACCTTCCTCAATCGAAAGCCCCCCATTCTAACCCTCAAGATTCTAATATTCTAATCTTCCGTTAACCCACGCGAAAGGATTCGCGCGGTAGCGGTGCCAGCAGGAGGGAGTACCACTTTTGAATAAATACATTAAAGTACACTTATAATTCTTCAATTATTTTGTAATTTTGTAAGTATACTTATACTTTTTCATTAATGTTAGATTTTATTCAACGAAACAGTTATCTGCCAAAGATCATCCCATATATAGGGAAAGAAATTATTAAGGTAATTATTGGCCAGCGGCGTGTTGGGAAAAGTTATTTTCTCAGGCAAGTCATTCAATACCTTAAAGATTCGGATCAACAGGCCAATATTATTTATATTAATAAGGAATCATTTGATTTTGTCAGTATTGCCACGTCTTCCGATCTGGTAGATTACGTAAAGCCAAGAATTATTGCGGATCGAGCAAATGTTTTAATCATTGATGAAGTTCAGGAAATAAAGGAATTTGAAAAAGGCGTCAGGCATTTTTTCGGGCAGGGGGTCGATATTTATCTATCAGGAAGCAACTCCAATATTCTTTCGGGTGAATTAGCAACCCTGCTGTCGGGCCGATATATCCAAATTAAAATCAATCCATTGAATTTTAGTGAATTTTGCCTGTTTCACAACAAAAAACCTGATCAGGCAACGCTAAATTTATATTTACGTTTTGGGGGAATGCCTTATTTGCATCATTTAGACCTAAACGATGAGGAAGCGATATTCAATTATCTGAAAAACATATACCTGACCATTTTACTCAAGGATGTTGTTGCCAGGTATTCCATAAAAAATGTTGATTTACTTGAACGCCTGGTATTGTTCCTGGCCGATAACGCCGGCAGCATCGTTTCTTCTAAAAAATTAAGTGATTTTCTTAAATCTCAAAAATTGAGCATTTCGCCATCGGTGATCTCAAATTATCTTAACTACATGGATAATGCCTTCTTCATCAATAAAACAAGGCGGTATGATTTACAGGGGAAACGCTTTCTCGAAATTGGAGAAAAATACTATTTCAGCGACACCGGAATGCGAAATGCCCTTGTGGGGTTTAAACCAAATGATATTAATAAGGTTCTGGAGAACACGGTATTTAATCATTTAATAAATATGGGCTATACCGTGAGCGTTGGTAAAATGTATGATCTTGAAATTGACTTTATTGCCGAAAAACAAAATAAAAAAGTGTATTTACAAGTGGCATACCTGCTTAGCGACGTCAACGTTGTTGAACGCGAATTCGGGAACCTGCTCAAAATAAAAGACAGCTATTCAAAATATGTGATCAGTATGGATCAATTAACCATGGATAACCAGCAGGGCATTCAACACCTTAATTTACTCGACTTTCTGTTGAAAGAGCAAATTGACTAAGCAGAAAAACAATGATCCAACCACCAACCCCGCTGCCGCACGATTGTA
>QKGU01000303.1 GCA_003250325.1 Paludibacter sp. | reverse complement strand
TCAAGATAACTAACGTTTTTTATCAATTATGATTTACTAATTATGAATTATGAATTATGAATTATGAATTATGAATTATGAATTATGAATTATGAATTATGAATTATGAATTATGAATTATGAATTATGAATTATCAATTATTTACAAAGAACCCATGCGTTCTCGAATTGCTTGTCGGTTTTGCGAAGGTTTTCCATGTATTCGATTGCATGGTTTCTATCCGAAAATGATTGAATGGCAACGCGGTATGTTTTGGCTGGAGGTAAAACTTTTGCAGTGGAAAAGTCCTTATCAATGAGTGCTTGACAGAATTTTTCCGCGACTTCCTTTTTTGCTAAACTCGCGACGATGACATGGAAATGTAGATCTTCATTTTCTGTCAAAGAGACGATAATAGAATCGGATTTTTCGGAAAGAATTGAGTCTGGAACAGTTTCCGGACTTTTTAGAAATGTAAATGAACTGAAATCGGCAGTGTTGTTGTAACGGGTATCTTCTATTCTGTTAGTTGTGAAAAACAGCCCTATTAACAGCAATAGTACCGCTGCGTATTTATATAAATTCGACGATTTGAACTGGATTGTAATTCTTTCCGGATTTTCTTTTTTAGTTACAGTTTGAACATGTAAATCAATCAATCCGAGATTGTGTGGTAAATAATCTGCTTTTCGGGAAGGTGAAAATTGGATGTTGTTTTCATCATCTAAAGTGAACAATCCAAGATTTCCCAATTTTACTTCTCTGTTGCTATTTAGTCGAAAACGAATGGCATTAACCTCATTAGTAATGTATTCCATTGCCATGCGGTAGCTTATCTTTTCAGAACGAGAAATCTCGATAGCCAATAATCCATCGGAGTGATTCATTAAAGGATTGAATCCAATATTGGCAAGGGGAGGAGTGATGTAATCTTCTTGAATTTTAGCTGATTGTGTTTGAACGACAAAACCACCTAATCCGGGAATCACCACAAAATCGTGATGAGCCAATAACTTTTCGATATGTAAACAGAATTTTTCCACCTTGCAAAAGTAGGATAATTGAATCAGAAAACCATTTTTTTAAATTAAAAAGTTTTCAACAAGTTTTTAAACTTAAAAAATAGGGTGTATCTTTGCGCCAACTAAAAAACTATCAATCAAATGAAGAAGACAATTCTGATAACAGGAGGAGCCGGGTTTATCGGTTCACATGTTGTGCGGTTATTTGTAACTAAATATCCCGATTATCAAATCGTGAATCTGGATGCGCTGACTTATGCGGGAAACCTTGAAAATCTAAAGGATATAGCAGATGCTCCTAATTATAAATTTGTGAAGGGCGATATTACCGATGAAAAATTTATCAAAGAATTATTTGCAACATATCAGTTCGATGGTGTGGTTCATTTGGCGGCTGAATCGCACGTCGATCGTTCTATTACCGATCCGTTTTCGTTTATCCGTACCAATGTTTTCGGAACCTGTATTCTGCTGAATTCGGCAAAAGAGTCATGGAAAGGAAATATGGAAGGCAAACGTTTTTATCATATCTCTACAGACGAAGTGTATGGTGCTTTGGAATTTGATGGAACTTATTTTACTGAAGATCGTAAATACGATCCACATTCGCCTTATTCAGCAAGTAAAGCTTCTTCGGATCATTTTGTTCGTGCTTACCACGACACTTATGGTTTACCGGTGGTGATTTCGAACTGCTCGAACAACTATGGCGCAAATCATTTTCCTGAAAAATTAATTCCGCTTTCCATCAATAATATTAAAAACAACAAACCGATTCCTATTTATGGTAAAGGAGAGAACGTCCGCGATTGGCTTTGGGTAAACGATCATGCTCGTGCAATCGACATTATTTTCCATAACGGAGTTTCCGGTGAAACTTACAATATCGGGGGCAATAACGAATGGACTAACATTGATTTGATTCGTCAGTTGTGCAAGATTATGGATGAAAAATTAGGACGTGAGCCGGGTGAATCTGAAAAACTGATTACATTCGTGAAAGACCGTGCCGGACACGATTTGCGCTATGCTATCGATTCTTCAAAACTTCAACGTGAATTAGGCTGGAAACCGTCGCTTCAGTTTGAGGAAGGACTTGAAAAAACTGTCGATTGGTATATGGAAAATCAGGAATGGTTGGATAACATTATCAATGGTGACTACCAAAAGTATTACGAAAAGCAATATTCAGAAAGATAGAATAAACAGAAAACAGCTTATAATTCATAAACGATTATAGGCTGTTTTTCTTTTATGGATAAATCCATATTATTCAGATTTTTTGTGCGACAATTTCCAGAATCTGATTTTCCCGCTCTTTTGCTTTTTCTTCCAACTCACATGCTTTTTCCAATAGTTGATTCACAAAAACTTTGTCGACGCGGCTTCCTGCATTAATTTTCACATTAAGTCCGGCACCCAGCACTGCCGAACGCGCGGCCAAAGCGCCTACTCCTGCATCGGAAACCGAATTCGGATTGCCATTTTTTGCCATTTCCAACATTACTTCCATAGAATCGTAGCTGACCTGCATAACTCGGAATGGTATTTCCATGGCATGTCGCGTGGCTAATTGAATAGCTTCTTTGCGGAATATCTTTTCATTTTCAGTTTTTTGAGGCAAACCAAAGGCGTTCATGATTCCATTAAAAGCCTGTGTGTCCTCATTAACCAGGCGTAACAATTCATCGTGAAAAGCTTTTCCTTTTTCTGCCCAATCTGAAAATTCTTCCCAGCGGTCTTCCCAGCCTTTTTTGTGTGCCGATAAATTCGCCACCATTGTTCCCAAGGCTGCACCCATAGCACCCATGCAAGCGGCCACTGATCAGGAGCAGGTGACTCTGAGGCGGTTTCTAAAGTAAATTGTTTTACAGTCAGATCAATCAGATTTTTCTGCGATTCATCTTCCAGCAGATATTCAATTATTTTCTTTTTTGGATCGAAAGGAGTCAGTTCATCCAGTCCAAGCGACTTGATAGCGATTTTGATAATTTCTTCATCTGAAATTCCTACAGAACGATGTTGTTTTCGTAAAAAATATTTTCCTGCATCCAACATAGCCTGCAAAGGCACCACGCCAACCAGTTCCGAACCGGTTACCCGAATTCCACGAACAGCAGCCCGTTCACAAGCCCGTTCGAAAACCTGATGCATAGGAACGATGGTTGTATCGGTAATATTAAATGAAAGTTGAGCAATGCCGTATTCTTCGATAAACCAACCGATTCCTTTTACACCTTTCAACAACCCCGGAACATAAACAGGATTTCCCAGTTCATCTTTTACTATTTTTCCGGTCAATGGATTTCCTTCCCGCTTTACGCGACCTTTTTCACGAATATCAAAAGCAATGGAATTTGCCCAACGCGTAGATGTGGTGTTCAGATTAATGTTGTATGCTATCAGAAAATTCCTGGCGCTAACAGCTGTAACACCGGTTTTGAGAACCTGAGTATTGAACTCTGCCGGACCAAAATCGGGTTTCCATGCCGGATCAACCAATTTTTGTGCCAACCCTTCGTATTCTCCCGCACGGCAATTTGCCAAATTTCGTCTTTTTTCTTCCGAAGCGGCAAATTCGTAACAATATACCGGAATTTCCAATTCTTCACCAATGCGTTTTCCCAGTTTTCGGGCATATTCAGCCGTCTCTTCCATCGAGATGCCTTTTATCGGAACCAACGGAAGCACATCGGTTGCGCCAAAACGTGGATGCTCACCGTGATGTTTACTCATATCAATAAGTTCGGCAGCTACCTTCACAGCCCTGAAAGCTGCTTCGCAAACTTCATCCGGTTCACCCACAAAAGTAACCACCGTTCGGTTCGTCGCTTTACCCGGATCAACATCGATAAGTTTTACTCCGTCCACCGATTTTATTTCATCCAGAATTTTATTGATAATTTCCATGTCCCTGCCCTCGCTGAAATTGGGCACGCATTCAATGATTTTATTCATGTTTTGTATATGCTTTTGGCTTTATTGTATTTTTATTTTAAGGTTCCGTTTTTCCATATTTTTTCAGGTCGGAGTTCCCCCTGACTATATAAAATTTCCTGGAAATCATGTGTCTTGAAAGTGATGAAATCAGCTTTGTATCCCGATTTTAGAATGCCACGATCGGTCTTGTTTAGCGCTAATGCAGCTCTGAAAGTTAATGCAGCCCAAACTTCCGACATGGTCAATTTTTCGTAGGCTCCCAAAATTGCTGCCGTAGTTAAAAGACTTCCACTGGGAGCAGAACCAGGATTCCAGTCTGAAGCAATAACCAGTGAAGCTCCTGCATCCAAAATCTTATGAGCAGGAGCAAACGGTTCACCCAGACCAATTGACGAAGCCGGGAGTACTACGGGTATTACTTCTCCTTTTGCTAATAAAGCGATTTCGTCTTTAGTCATTACTTCTAAATGATCAATGCTTGTTGCGCCAATTTCGTTTGCTAATGCGACTGCTCCGTTCGAAAACTGATTTCCGTGAATAGTGATTTCAAACCCCATTTCTTTTGCTTTTAATAGATATATCTTTGCTGCATTTACTGAAAATGCATTTTTGTCAACGAAAATATCTATTCGTTTCGCCAGATTTTTCTTTTTAATTTCGGGTAACAAATCGGTTATAATTTCCTGCAAATAATCAATTTCATCTCCATCAAAATCATTTGGTAAGATGTGTGCGGCCAACAAGTTGAAACTATTTCGGCAGCGGTGTTCCGGTCTGCAAGTTTGATTGCTTCTAAAATCTTTAATTCATGTTCCGCTGATAGTCCGTAACCACTTTTCACTTCAATTGTTGTTACCCCATTTTTCAATTGTTTTTGCGCTCGTTGCGCAGTCAATTCTGCTAACTCAATTACAGATGTTTTTCGTGTTCGCTTCACTGTGTCCCAAATTCCACCGTCATTTTCTGAAATGTCATTGTAGCTTTTACCTGTCAATCGCAAAGCATATTCGTTTGCCCGCGAACCTGCCCAACAAATGTGGGTGTGTACGTCGATCAATCCGGGTAAAGCGATATGGTCACCGTCAATACGTTCCAACATAACATCAGGATATTGATGTTTCAGTTTTTCGTACTTCCCGATTTCAATAATTTTTCCATATTGATGTAAAATTCCACCGTCAAAAATAATTTCTAATTGTTCATCGGATAAATGCCCTTTTGCCGGCATATTGTCCATCGTGAGAATTTGCTTAAATGGTCCGGTTAAAGTCATAATTCAAAGATTTTTAAATTACGAATGATATGTTACAAGAGTGTCAAATGGCTATAAGCCATTTAGTTTTGAAAGTTTATAGAAGAATTTATGTCAGGAATTCTTCTCTGTTCTTTATGGCCGTTTTATATCCTGCATCAGCATGACGGAAAATACCCATAGCCGGATCGTTGAACAAAACACGCTTCAGACATTCATCAGCGCGATCGGTACCATCAGCCAGAACCACCATTCCGGCATGTTGAGAATAACCAATCCCGACACCTCCGCCATGATGAAACGATACCCAAGTTGCACCACCACTTGTATTAGCCATCAAATTCAGCAAAGGCCAGTCGGAAATTGCATCGCTACCATCCAACATTCCTTCTGTTTCGCGGTTGGGTGAAGCTACCGAGCCACAATCCAAATGATCGCGCCCGATAACAATCGGTGCTTTTACCTTTCCTTTTCGTACTAAATCGTTAAACAAAAGTCCGGCTTTTTCCCGTTCTCCCATTCCTAACCAGCATATCCGACTGGGTAAACCCTGAAAAGCAACTTTCTTTTGAGCTTCTGTCAGCCATTTAATTAAATGTTCATTTTCGGGAAAAAGTTTTATCAATTCTCTGTCTGTTGTAAAAATATCTTCCGGATCGCCTGAAAGTGCTGCCCAACGGAAAGGTCCTTTGCCAGCGCAAAAAAGCGGACGAATGAATTTAGGAACAAAACCTTCGTAATCGAAAGC
>QKGU01000235.1 GCA_003250325.1 Paludibacter sp. | reverse complement strand
TCAAAAGGATGATGAATAAATGGAAATCATCTTTTTGGCTCGAATTTAAAATACAAATTGTTGACTTGATAAAAGCTATGTTTTACCAAATCAACAATAATATAATACGAAAATGGGCTTTTTAAGGCTCGACTAAATAGTTTTAGGAGCTTTAGAACGCAAATAAACGCAAATTTCCATTTGTGTATAATAAGAAAATAGATACTTATTATTGTAGAAAACTTGCGTTTATTTGCGTTCCTTTCGGAAATAAAAAGACCTTTTAGTTTTTATTTTTTCAATCGATCCATTGCTTCGATAGTATTTTCTCTGCTTCCGAATGCTGAGAAACGAACATACCCTTCGCCACTTGCACCAAATCCGGCTCCCGGAGTGGTTACGATATTTTTTTCTTTCAACAGATAATCGAAATATTCCCAGCTGCTCAATCCTTCCGGAGCTTTTGCCCAAACGTAAGGTGCATTTTTACCACCAAAGACTGTGTAGCCTGCTTCGATAAGTCCTTCGCGAATGATTTTAGCATTTTCGGTGTAGAAATCGATCAATGCTTTTATTTGTTTCTTGCCTTCAGCGCTGTAGGTTGCTTCGGCAGCACGCTGCACGATATACGAAGTTCCGTTGAATTTGGTTGTCTGACGACGATTCCACAATTTATTCAACGCTACAGGTTCGCCATTTTCAGCATATCCCATCAATTGTTTTGGCACCACAGTATATCCGCAACGGGTTCCTGTAAATCCTGCCGTTTTGGAGAAGCTGCGGAATTCAATAGCCACGTCTTTTGCGCCTTCAATTTCGTAAATGCTGTGCGGAACATTTTCTTCCGTAATAAATGCTTCATAAGCGGCATCGAAAAGAATAATGGCTTTGTTCGCTTGGGCATATTCTACCCAAACTTTCAACTGCTCTTTTGTAAGCGTTGTTCCGGTAGGGTTGTTTGGATAGCAAAGATAAATCAAATCCACTTTTTCGGTTGGAAGTGCCGGAACAAAATTGTTTTCAGCATTACAAGGCAAATAAACAAGATTTGTCCATTCTCCGGTAGCTGTTGGCTCACCTGCACGACCAGCCATTGCATTGGTATCTACATAAACTGGATAACTTGGATCTGTAATAGCCACGCGATTATTCTTGTCGAAAATATCACCAATATTTCCGGTATCACTTTTCGCTCCATCACTTACGAAAATTTCATCCGCTTCGAGTTCAATTCCGTTTGCTTTAAAATCGTTTTCAAGAATTGCTTCACGAAGGAAAGCGTAACCCTGTTCAGGACCGTAACCTCTGAAAGTTTCTGAGCTGCGTTGTTCTTCGGCAGCTTTCACCATAGCATCAACTGATGCATCTGGTAGAGGAAGGCTTACATCTCCAATTCCCATGCGGATAATTGGTGCGGTTGGATTTTCTTCTTTATGTTTTGCTACTCTTTTTGCAATTTCGGAGAAAAGATAAGTTGCAGGAATCTTGATAAAATTTTCGTTAATCTGTGCCATATATTTTTAGTTGATATTTTATAGTTGAAAGTATGTAGTCAGTAATTGGAAGTTAGTAGTCGTTAATTTGAAGTTGTTGTAATTGTAACTACCTACTTCTTACTTCTTACTATTTACTGTTAACTGTTGTTTATATTTCGCCTTCGAAAACTGTGATTGCATTTCCGGTGAGGTAAACGTGGTTATCGAACGCATTCCATTCGATGATTAATTCACCGCCAAGTAGCTCCACTGTAGTTTTGCGGGAACAAAGTCCGTTTAGAACACCAGCCACTACCGATGCGCAAGCACCAGTTCCACAAGCCATAGTTTCGCCTGAACCGCGTTCCCAAACACGCATTTTCATTGTGTCAGGTGATTTAACTTCGATAAATTCAACATTCGCACGGCGTGGGAATATATCGGCATTTTCGATAACCGGACCAATTTTAGGCAGGTTCAGTTTGTGAATGTCTTTTGTAAAGATTACGGCGTGAGGGTTGCCCATTGAAACGCAGGTAATTTTGTAATTCAGATTGGGCGAGAACATCACCGATTCGTTTACGATATTTGACTTTTTCAATGTGGTCGGAATTCTACTTGAATCCAAAATCGGTTCCCCCATATCCACGGTTACTCTTTCTACCAGTTTGTCTTCGCCTAAGAAAAGTTTCAGTTTCTTCGTTCCGGCCAGTGTTTCGAGTGTGATTTCGGTTTTCGAGGTCAGACCTTTGTCATAAACAAATTTACCGATGCATCTCGATGCGTTTCCGCACATTTCCGACTCGGAACCATCGGCGTTGAACATTCTCATTCTGAAATCACAGTAAGCTGATGGCAATATCAGCACCAGTCCGTCGGAGCCTATCCCTTTGTGACGGTCGCTGTAACGGATAGCGAACTCTGCGGGGTTGTCGATTTGTTCAACGAAACCGTTAATATAAATATAATCGTTCCCGGTTCCATGCATCTTGGTGAATTTCATTACCTTATATTATTTATGTTTGAATATTAAGTTTAATTTGTTACAAAATTAATATTATTAGAAGCGAACTCAAATTAATTAAGCGGTCAGTTCTGAAAAACTTCTTATTTGTGATAAATTTATTGTTTAAAATAAAATACGCTTACAATCTGAAATAAATATTCTTTTTTGTCTGTTAATATGAAATAATTTACTGTTTCAATAAACCTCAAATTCTCTTATTTATTCCTTTCTTTAAATCAATCACATATTTAGAACAACCTACTACCATATAAGTTTTTGAGTTAGCTATATCGGTGTTGGTGCGTGAAATTTATGACAAACTATCTACAAATATTCGCATGGTTTTTTCACAATTCTAAAAATTAAGTAAATAAATTAATCTCAATTAGCAATAGTCCGTTAGAAAAATATAATAATTAAGCGGCTTTCGTGCCGAAATACAGTAGTTCTTTGACATGGTGGTGACTTTTTAGGGTTTTAGGTTTTATACCGAAAGTCTCAATAAATCGGTTTAACAGAAACGCATTGTGA
>QKGU01000413.1 GCA_003250325.1 Paludibacter sp. | reverse complement strand
ATTAAAGAGTTTTTCTATCCGGTTGACAACAAACGCTCAAAAGTCTTACATACGTTTTGAGGTTGTAATTCAAACACTCAAAGGTCATTCTGGCGGTTTGTGGTTTATTCTTAAAACCTTTCAATGTCCGACGGATATTAAAGATTTTTGTTCCGCCTTTTAGGATATGCTATTCAATGAGCGTAAGGCAACATATATTGGTGGCGTTCCTTAACTCCAACGTAATGTATCATAAGGGTCTTTGTAGCTGATGCCGTGTGGGATTTGAAGCAACCTCTTGTACTTTCAAACCTACATCTTCAATTTAACCTTCCTGTTTTCTCAACCGTTCCACGCCCATTGCGTAGGCATAGCCTGAGCTTGTTTTCTAATCGCTGCTGCAATTTTCCAACCCATTTGTGCTTGCAATTCTACAACCATTTAAATTAATAATTGACAAAAGTTCATGTTGCGAAGTACTGAATGTTTGCATTTCTTTAGTATGACAAATATGTTATAAAACATATTTGTTAATAATATAAATTAATTAACATGCTGAAAGTGAGTTGTTAATATTTTGGAGGTTTAGCTGTTAATTGTAGGGGGGGGTAAATGTTTTTGTGTAATCAGATTATTGCCTAATTTTGCATTGTTAATTACTGGGTAAAGCCCAAAAAAAGGACGGAGCCGGGTTTGAGAATTGTTAGCGCAACCGAACCCGACTTCCGCCCTGTCACCTTACTTAAAAAAGAAAGGAGTGTGCAAATGTAGGAAATAAACGAGTGGAAAGCAAAAAATAACATTGAATATAATAAGTACCTGACCTGCTTTCGGTCTGTAGTAAGGAATTTGTTGACTAAATAATTTTAATAAAGAATAAATAATAATATGAAAGCCAGATTGACAAAATTAATTTTGAGTGTTTTTGTAATTACTTTTACATTAACAGGATGCAGCAAGGATGAAGGCATTATTTCTTCAACTGCAAGTAGCAAACAGGATATATTGACATTTGCCACTATCGATGAGTTTAATGAAACTCTTCAGAAAGTAAATTCAATGAAACCGGAAGAACGAATAGCATGGGAAAAAGAGCAGGGTTTTAAATCATATGGAACTATTTGTGATGAGTTTTATAAAACGGTTAATCCTGAAAGTTTTAAAAATATTGATGAGGTAAAGATATTTGTAAAAAAGAATAGTGATAAAATTGAACTTTATACTAGTTCTGATGGTGAAATATATTGCATAACAAAATATTTTAAAAATCCCAAAAGATATCTTTTAAATAAGGATAAGCAATATAAAATAGGACTAACGATTATGAATGATGAAATAGGCAGAGAATCAAATTGTGATTCAGCTTCAAATAGCTTAGGTTCTCAGAAAGTTTCGTCCGCAGTTGTGACAAGCGATGAAATTATTCAAAATTCTATATATAATGGAGTAAGTTATAGAATGCACATCTGGATTAATACTTATAATCATTATGAAGATATTTATTCACTTTTTAAGAGTGAGTTAAGGCTTGCAAATTTCAAGAAATTACTTGTTTGGTGGTATTATTCTTGTCCTACAGCTTATAAAATTACTTTAAATACCGCCGATGATGTATATGGACTTATTAAGTTTAGTACAGGTGAGAATACTATTGTTGAAGATATTGATTCAAAGTATATATTTAATTATGATTTTTTGGTAAACCAAAACTTTCCAATTAACACTAACCCACATTTAGTTAGCTATAGTATTTTGGCAGATAATATAAAAGGCTGTACAATAAATCAATCCAAAACATATTGATTAGATTTTTTCTATGGAAAAGTTTTTTGATCAATCCTTTTTTCCATAGATAAGCATGATAATGTTTTTTGGAGACACTCAGTCACTACAAATATGAGTGAATTCTGTTTAAAAACTACAATATGTAATCAGAGTTTTCATTCCGTTAGCATATTCTCTATTGAATGAGATGTCTTTATATCAAGTGATGATTTAATTTTTTATAGAAAGAAAAAAGAACGGAGTTGGGTTTGAGAATTGTTCGCGCAACTGAACCCAGCTTTCGCCCTAACACCTGACTTAAAAAAGAAAGGAGCGTGTAAATGTAGGAAATAAACGAATGGAAAGCAAAGAGTAACTGTAAATATAATAAATATTTGACCTGCTTTCGGTCTGTAAAAAGTATTTGTTGACTAAATAAATTTAATCATTGCTGTCCCATTAAAATCCAAAAAAGTTCTTTGAAATATTTGAAATTTAGTTAGTTACTGATGTTTTTCGATTAAACGGATTTCAATTTGCACATTTGCAATAATTAAACAGATTTGCAAATGCATAAGGAAAAATTCGTTTTCGCTCAATTAGCCTCTTTTCTGGATCGGAACAAGTTCAATTATATTATTCGCAAGTTCGCTGGCGACAAATATGTGAAGCATTTCACTTGCTGGAATCAACTGCTTGCTCTGATGTTTGGACAATTATCCAACCGAGAAAGTTTGCGAGATTTGATTGTTGCACTTGATGCTCATCACTCCAAGTCTTATCATTTGGGTTTGGGCAAAAATGTATCAAAATCATCTCTAGCCAGAGCGAATCAAGACAGAGACTATCGGATCTTCGAAGAATACGCCTACTACCTGGTTAATGAAGCCAGACAGAAACGAGTTTCTGATATTTTCAAACTTGGTGGCAATGTTTATGCTTTCGATTCAACAACGATTGACTTATGTCTTTCCGTTTTCTGGTGGGCGAAGTTTCGCAAGAAAAAAGGTGGAATCAAAGTGCATACATTATACGATGTAGAAACACAGATACCAGCATTCTTCCATATCACTGAGGCGTCAGTGCATGACTCACGGGCAATGAAAGAAATTTCTTATGAATCAGGTTCATATTATATATTTGACAGAGCATACAACAGTTTTAAAATGCTGTATAAGATTCATCAGATAGAAGCTTTTTTCGTTGTCAGAGCCAAGAGTAATCTGCAATACAAATCCATCAAATGGAAACGCAAATTACCGAAGAATGTACTTTCAGATGTGATGATTGAATTGACTGGATTTTATCCAAGTCAATATTATCCTGAGACACTTCGTTTAGTCAGATACTGGAATGAAGAACAAGAACGTGAGTTCGTCTTCTTAACCAATGCAATGCATATTTCGGCTCTTCAAGTTGCCGAACTTTATAAAAATCGCTGGCAAGTTGAGTTGTTTTTCAAGTGGCTGAAGCAGCATCTGAAAATAAAGAAATTCTGGGGTACAACTGAGAATGCAGTTCGGATTCAAATCTATGTTGCCATATGTACTTATTGCCTGGTTGCAATCGTTCAAAAAGACATGCAACTCGATAGAAGCACATATGAGGTTTTGCAGATTTTGAGTATATCATTAACAGATAAAACTCATCTTTGAGACCTGTTCGACAGAACTAAATTTCAAAATGACAAAGATCGTTTTAGGCTTAATGAACCAAATTTGTTTAATTTTTAATACGTCCCAATTTTAATGGGACACTAATGAAATTTAATAAAAAAAATTTTAGTACATGACAAAAATTATAAAGCGATATAATTATTTGATTATCAATAAAATAAGTATTATTTTATTGATAAAAGACCTTGAAATTTTGTATCTTTATAGCTGACTAGCAATCGGTTATAATGAAAACAAAAGATTCC
>QKGU01000012.1 GCA_003250325.1 Paludibacter sp. | reverse complement strand
AACGCTAAAATACCTTAAATAGTTTTTGAGAGAGTGGTTGAGTTAATTATATTATTGTTAAATACGAACAATTCTTTAACGGGAATAAAATTTACTTTTAAGTAATTTAATTAAAAGTTTTTCTTTCCTTTGCAATGCTAGATTCTTCATTAAAGTATTACTTTAAGTTCATTTTAGTAAATTATGAGATTAAAAATTACATTCCTTTTGATTCTCTTTAGTTTTTCAGTTTCTCTTTCAGCTCAAACAGATACTACCAATGTGCATATTCCATGGCGTTGGGATCGGTTGTCGTTGGCAGCCTTTTATCAGAGTGGGAAGGTAATGCCGACAAATATTTTTGTAAAAGGAAGTAATGCTAACTCTGTGGTCTTAGATGATTATCAGATGTTTTCTTTAAAATTATCGTCGCAATCTACCGGAGATCATTTGTGGGAGCAATTGTGCAATTATCCGAATTGGGGAGTTGCGGTTTCGGTTATCGACTTTTTCGACAGGGCAGAAATTGGTGTTCCCATTGGAATTAATGGTTTTATAAGTGCGCCATTTTTCAGAATTGACAGACTGTCGCTTAATTACGATCTCGGTTTTGGAATTACTTTTAACTGGAAATCTTTTAACCCGATTACCAATCAATATAACGTTGCTATTGGTGCAGGACAGGCATTTATGAGCAATGCGGGGCTGCATTTGGAGTATGCGCTAACGAATCATGTCGACATTGGAGTGGGTTTTGGTTTTTCCCATTTTTCGAACGGTGCAATAAAGCTTCCTAATTTTGGAATCAACGTTATAGCTCCGAAAGTAAGTATGAAATATAATTTCTACGAACGTCCAAAATTTGTAAAACATGAGATTCCAAAATTTAATTCAAACAACGAATGGGTTTTCTCAGCTTTTGCCGGGATGAAAAATGTGATATACGATTCGCTGAATGTTACCTTGTCGGAGCGATATAAAGGTATGTTTTTTCCGGTTTATGGTTTTTCTGCTTTGTTTAACCGAAGAATTAGCTATGCTTCGAAAATCGGAATCGGGATGACGATAAACTATAATGAATCGGTAAATGCACAGGTGGCGGTTGATAATGGCCAGATTGTAGATATTGATGGACTGCTTTTGAATGGATTTCAGGTGAGTATTTACCCATCGTACGAAATATGCGCTGATAAGATTTCGCTCGTTTTACAACCTGCTTTTTATGTTCTTCGCAAAGCGTCTAAAAATCTTTCACCGACTTTTCACCAGCGGATAATGATCAAATATCATATTACCGACAATATCTTTGCGGGAATCACGCTTCGCGATTACAGTCTGCATGCCGATTTTGTGGAATGGACGGTTGGATACAGGATTAGTAAATAGTTTTCTACAAACTTTTCTTATCTTCGAAAGCACCGATTCCAAACAACGAGAAATCGTATTTTATCGGGTCGTTCGGGTCGAATTGGCGAAGAACGGCTGTAATTTCTTCCACCGCTTTCCAATCGTTTTGCTTTCGTGTCAGTAAATTATATGCTCTGGCTACATCGCCGGTATGAACATCGAGCGGCAGCATTAAAGCTGATGTCGGAATGTTTTTCCAAAGTCCGAAATCAACTTCTGAAGCATCTTGCCTTACCATCCAACGCAGAAACATATTCAGGCGTTTGGCGCTGGAATTTTTCGTGACATCGGATAAATGTTTGGTGGCGTGTTGTGGGTGCGGAATTGAGAGGAATGTTTGTCTGAAATGAGCTAAACTTCCAAAAATATTTCCTGAATTTTGAAATCCTGTGGCGAAAATGGATTCCAGTCCCTGATGGTTTTTGTATATGTTTTTTAATGCTTGCAGGAAAAACAAGCAATCATCTCCATTAAATGTCCTGTGTACAAACTTTGAAACGACTTTGAAATCGGATTCTTCTGCATTTACAACGAAATCGTACGGAGAACGATCAAGCAAATCCATCAAACGATTCGCGTTTTTGATAATGCTTTTGCGCTGTCCCCACGATATTGTGGCGGACAGAAATCCTGCAATTTCTATATCTTCTTTTCGGGAAAACCTGTGCGGAATAGAGATTGGGTCGGAATCAATAAAATCCGACCGGTTATATTTGGATAACCGGTCGTCTAATATAAATTTTATTTCTGCAAGTTCGCTAATCATTGCAAGTCAATCGTATGCGGAAAACGAAAGATTCATTTTTTAGGTTTTGTTTTTAAGGCTGAGGCAATGGCGGGTTTTACCATTGACTCCATTTTGTCGTAACCTTTCGAGGTACAGTGAACACCATCGGTAGTGTATTCAGCAATCATTCCATTGTTGCCGTCGTTCATTTCGCTGAAATAATCTAGAAAAACAATGTTCTTTTCCTTGCAGTAGCTTTTTATCATCGCGTTCAGTGCGGGGATTTTAATGTTTGGCTCCATGCCTTTTCTCCATGGATAATCGAATGCCGGCAAAACGGAACATAAAACGACGCGAATGTTGTTCTGAATAGCCAATTCGGCCATCGATTTCAAATTATTCATAATCATTTCAAGCGATGAAGGTCCGGTATTTCCCGCAATATCATTCGTTCCGGCAAGTATAACGACTACTTTTGGTTGTAGATCAATCACATCCTGACGAAAACGAATCAGCATTTGTGGAGTTGTTTGACCGCTTATTCCACGATCCAAATATGGATTTTTTAAGAAAAAATCGGGGTGACTTCCTTTCCAGCCTTGTGTAATGGAATTTCCCATGAAAACGACGCGCTTTTCTCCTTTTGCCGGAGCGGTTAAAGCAGCGTTTTCAGCTTGATAGCGTTGTAGATTAGGCCAGTCTTGCGCGTTTAAGTTGAAGAGAGATAGAAGAAATGCGCGCACATAAAGAATAATTTAATTTTGTTTTTTGAACTCATAATATTTATGTTTAACGATTAGAATTGATTTTAGGAGTCCAAAATTAATTAAATCTATTTATATTCTGTCATTAAAATAGTTTGAATTTTTGCTTTTTCGCTTTTATCAATGCGCATAACGCAGTTCTGGATACGTTTGCGGAACTTCCAGCAAGTCATTTGATTCAATCCCAGTTGGTCGGAGAAATTGTACGACGAAAACTCATTGCCTAGCACACAAACGTTGTAAGCAATGTAAAAGGCTTTATTGATAGGAAATTTGATGTTATGGAATAGAGTATGTGCTGCTGCCGATTCTTCCGATTTACAGCGTGTACATCTTCTTGAATGAGGCGTTTTTCCTTCACAATAGTTTGTATTGCCGCATTTACGGCAAACAAAACCGTCTGTCCATTTCATGTCAGCAACAAATTTCAATACTTTTTCGCTGTCATCAAACAACTCCTGTGCTAGTTTAGGTGAAATGTCTTCTTTGAATAGCATGAAAACATAATGTTTTTATCGATAATAATACTATTGAATGCAAAGATATAA
>QKGU01000147.1 GCA_003250325.1 Paludibacter sp. | reverse complement strand
CTGACCGACTAAATTTTTTGTTATATCTTTGCCCATATAGTATATGTGTTTGTGGTAAAACAAAAGTACTATATCGGGGGAAGTTATCGCTTAGATGGCTTCCCTTTTTGCTAAATCAATTTTTTGTCGGTCAGTAGTGATTTTAATTGAAGTATTCTCAGTAAAGAATTCTAACCCGTTCATCGTTTCAGTTGGGAAAAAGAGGCTTGTCATTGTAATATCTCCCTCGTTAACAAACAATTCTGCAGAAGCCTTATCTACAAGTAATCTTATTTTATAAATATTTTTAGTTGTCAACGGAGCACCCATCCCAACAGAAAACTTATCGTTGAAGTCTGTCAAACCACTCTTTTGTCTATCTAACCGGACAATTCCTGCATGAAGATCGAAATGATATGACAACATCTCATTATTAGAATTTCTGAGGCTAAAACCAAAATTTTCAGATTTCATCGGTTCAATTTCGAATGTAACCTCATAGCTTCCGGCATTATTTTTTACCAATTCTTCAATAATGGCTTTGTTCTTTGTTTGGATATCAGAAAAATTATTCGTTTTATCGCGCAATAATTCCATTTCCTTAACCGGGTAGGATGCTAAAACCAGATGCTTTCCGTTGTTTTTCAGAAATAAATTTCGAGCTATCGTATTCGAACTTCTGAAAATTTTTGAAGGAACATCATTGGCATAATCCCAATTGCTCATCCAGCCCAGAAAAATTCTTCGTCCATCCGCTTGTGGGATATTACTCCATGTTACTCCTGCGTAATTATCACGTCCATAATCCACCCAAAGTGGATAAGGCAAATTATCCGGCAGAAATGTTTTTCCATCAAAATCGCCAATAAAATACTGTGTTGCAGAACCACCATTAGGACCACCAGGATTTATACTCACCAACAGCACCCATTTAGTCTTACCATCTATATTCAACGGAAATAGATCCGGGCATTCCCATACTCCGGCATGTGACCCAATACCTTGTCCGAACTCGCTGAGTCGTGTCCAGTTTTTTAAATCAGCAGAGCCATAAAAGGTAACCGTTTGTTTTGTGGCTAATGCCATAATCCATTGTTTGGCAACTTCGTTCCATGAGACCTTCGGATCGCGGAAATCTGCAATTCCCGGATTAGGAATTACAGGATTTCCACTATATTTTGTGAATGTTCGACCCCTATCAGTGCTATAAGCAATGCATTGTTGTTGTTTCTTTCCACTGGCAGTATACACAGCAACAATAGCATTTTTGCCAAACCCTGCAGTATTGTTGATATCCACCACTGCACTACCGGAAAAAATATCACCCAAGGTATCGGGAGCGATTGCAACAGGTAAATATGTCCACGAAGTAAGATCGGTACTTACCGCATGCCCCCAGTGCATATTTCCCCATTTTGTTCCATATGGATTGTATTGATAAAATAAGTGATACTCACCATCCAGATACACTAATCCGTTGGGATCGTTCATCCAACCATACTCAGGAGAGAAATGAAATACCGGACGATAAGTTTCGTCGTATTCCACATTGAAGATATCCGACTCTTTCAAATTATTAAATCCCCATACTGATTTGTCGGTATTATCGAAAGTCAGCGTTAGGTTTTTATCCCGTTGTTTACTTACATCGAGTTTAACCCAATAATCCGCTTTTTCACGGGCAAGACGAATATAATATTTCCCTTGCTCATTACTTCCTTCGTATTTAACATACATTATCACCTCCGGAGCTTTTTCTTCAACAGGTATCAGCAGATATGATGATTTTATTTTCATTTCTTTACTTACTTCTACATAACCATCGGTTTTAGCTGAAGTACAAGATATAGTACTAAAAATGAAAATTGTAATTAATAGTCTTTGGAATAAATTCATAACATTAGAGTTTCTGGTTGTTGATTAACAGTAAAAAAATCTTTTTTAATATTGATTTTCATATACCTCATCCCATCGTAATTCCGGAGAAAAAACTACAATGATTTATTGATAATAATTTTTGAAACCGAACTATTTCCATCTTTATAAATCTGCTTTAGCAAATAAATGCCTTTGCTTAAACCTAAATTTTCAGATTCGTTTCTGGCATCAAATGATTTAACAAGAGCTCCACTTATGGAATAAACTTCCGAACGAACCGGAACTGCATTCTGAGAAACTACATCTTCTAAACCTGTTGAAGTTTCGCTATAAGCAATAACATCATCCCAAAAACAACGACTTTGCTCTCCAACGATGGTCAACAAATCATAATCAATAAAAGGAGCAATGAGAAGTGTTGTAATGTTATTGGTCATTTCGGTTGGAATTGTAAATTCTAATTTTTGCCAGGCTCCCGGTGTTGTATAATTGGCAGAAGTAAAGTAATTAGTTGTTCCATCCTGCAATTCCAGACGAACTGTGCCGGAAACGTTTTTATAAACCAAAACGGAAATTTTATTGTAGGTGGTAACATCTATATTAAGATTGCTCATTCCACCTCCTGACCATGGGTCACTGTTGGTACTAATCCATATAGTCATACATTTTGCTGAAGGATTACCGTCTTTAGGATGCCAATCTACATATTCGACTGCGGTAGAGCCAGCCTGCCACCAGTTTATACCAATATCTTCGCCATTGCTAATAACTAACTGGGCATTCATGCCATAACTTACCAAAGTAAGAATTAAGAGTAAAAATGTTTTTTTCATGATTCTAAGTTTTTAAAGAGTTGTTTATTATTAATTAAATCAAGGTATTTTTTTTATTGTCATGTTAGCAACATTGACATATCCGTTATCTGTGAAAATAGTCCATGGATTCTGATCCATTTTATAGATACGATTCGTAAATGCGACATTGTCATTAACATATAGTACACAAACGGATTTTTCAATAATTATCTTCACATTGAATACTTTATTATCAGGAACGAGGAGCGGTGTGAAATTTAATTCGCTCACATAAGAGCCTGTTGAATAATTTGATTCTTTGTAAAGAAAAACTGAAGGCATAGCCCACTTGTTTGTTGATGTTAAATCGAAGGTGACGGAATAAATTTCACTCATATTCCCTCCAGCGCCAAAAGAGAAACCAAACTTATTAGATTGAGTAGCATCGATTTGCATTGATATTTTTACAGGCGAAGTATTTCTATTAAACATGGCATAACTTCTACCCGATCCGGCAGTTATTTGATAGTCACCATTTGAGCCGGTTACATTTCCTTGTGATTTTATCTTTGCAAAATCAACTGCCTTACTGAATTTCTGATCGACAGCATCAGGAATTGTTGGATACAACCGCCCATTTGATTGTTGTACCAACTTATGTGTTATTAAACTTCCGGCCCAATCCAGTTCGTTGCTGCCATTAACTTGCTGTCCTGTCGAGCACCATCCCGAGACATAACGGTTATTTCCATCCGAAGCTGTTTTGCCAGCATATAGATACAAACCGTCAAAAGTTTCGTGATGCCCGGTAGCATCTTCGCAACGTACCCAAGGCCCATCCGGGCTATCGGATATTCGATAGAATGTTTTCCTGTGCTCATCCCTATTAATTCTTGAGAATACGAGATACCATTTATTTCCCATCTTAAAAATATCCGGACATTCGAGAATTTGTGCATCGGAATCAAAGTCGGTAAGTGGTGAAATGAGCGACCAGTTTTGCAAGTCTGGCGAAGTATATCGAATCAATACCCCTTTACCATCCTTAATGCTTGTAACCAACAAGACATAAGCAGAACGTGTAGGATCGTAATACACACATGGATCGCGAAAGTTATTCTTATCATAACCATCTGGAGCTTCGAAAGTGGCAGTTGGTATTTTTGTAAACGTAGTCATATCAGTTGATGTAGCCATCATAACTTTCTCGGCAGGATAAAGATTCCCATTATGCCCTGTATAAAAGCCATACAGTTTCCCGTTTGCAGCCTTTATAAAACTACCAGTACCGAGGAATTGCTCCTGAGAAGAAGATGTTCCGCAGGGTATAGCTTCGAAAAAACCTGCAAAACTGCCATAGCTAGTGGTTTTCGTGCAATAAATGGGATGATCGGTAGCTCCACCATTACGCCAATCCTGAAGATAGAAAAGATAAAATGTCTTATCTGCTTCATTATAATATGGCATCGGATCGCCCACAAACCCAGTTTGTGGCTTATAAAATGTGGCATATCCTCCTGATTCTGTTACTGAACGCAGAGTCGTTGTCGTATCAATTTGTGGAATTTCAGGAGTTACATTATCATTGCCATCACAACTTGTACAAGAAAGAAACAACAAAAAAGCAGACAGTATAGAATAAGCTAGTTTCATCTGATATTTTTTAAATAAAAACATTTATAATAAGATTTAAGATTTTTTACAAACTCCCCTTTCAGGGAGTTTGTAAAGGCATTTTATTGTTTTGGGTAGGCTTTCAACTGATCCCAATACATGGTATGTGTTGTAAAGTTGGCATCATTCTGAGTATCGACTACATGCGGTGCCACCAGGATATTATTAATCACAGCAGTGCGACTTGCTGGAATTTCGAATGTCAATTCCTGCCATTGTCCTAAAGCATCGGCAGAGTAAGCTGCTTTCAGCCAATCTTTGTTCTGCTCTCCATCCGATTGAACTTCCAGTTGAACATCACCGGCAACATTCTTCAGCACCATCAATGTAAATTTATTGTATATTGCAGGATCAATATTCACTTTATACGTATTCCACAAAGCTCCTCCCGACCATGCACGTCCACCATCATCAGTCGCTTCTTTTCTACGTGTAATTGAAATACAGTTCGAAGTTGTATTAATACCGTCTGTTTTAGGATTAACCGCTCCGTTTACAATTGTACTTGCTATTGAGGCCCATGTCGGAGATATGGTTTCACCATTATAAATTACCAATACAGGAAGTGGTTTTTCACCTAAATTTACAGTTACTTCGTACGTGAACGTAGAACCCAGATATGTCAACACATAATTTACCGGGTTTGAAAAATCGACAACGCTTCCGGCATTAGGAGAAATTTCAGCACCATCGGTATATTCCACAACAGGAATCAGACTGGTCACATCTGTTCCAACAGGTAAATAAATTACTATTTTTTTGTTGGTGTCATCAATATCACCCTCAACTGAACCAATTTTAAAACTGGTGATTTTAGCCCGTGCCACATCTACCGATACCGTATAATTCTGATAAAGGTTCTTGTTTGCAACAGTATAAACAACTGACAATAAATTTCCACCGTTATCAACAAAATCGACAAAATCACCATTGTTCGGACTAACAGTTGCACCTGCACCAAGCGTAATTTCAGGAGCAAGATTTTTCAAGCTTGAACCGGCCGGTAGAACAACTGAGATGGTGGCGTTTGTCGTATCTATAACTCCTTCTACACCATTAATTTTAAAAGAATGAATATCGACATCGCCTGTTGTATCAAGAACGTCTCTAACTTCTTCAGTACATGAATTTACTGTTATAGCCAGCATTAAAATCATTATATAATAAATTATTTTTTTCATCTTACCTTCGTTTTAGAATCCATAATTTTGTTTGTAAAGACCTTTACTGTAGTTGATTTGTTGCACAGGAACCGGAACATATTCATTTTTATTTTTTGTGAACTGTGCTCCCTGATAATAAGCATGATCTGTTGCTTCGAGCTGATAATAACTATTCATTGTAGAATCAGCGACTCCCCAGCGAACCAAATCGAAGAACCGACTACCTTCCATAGCAAATTCAAGACGCCTTTCCCAACGTAATGCTTTTCTTGCATAATCTTTAGTCCAGGTACAGTTTACGCCATCTTCATAAGGTTGTATATTCAGATTGGATGCAAAATTTATTAGGTTCGTACTTATTTTTGCCCGGTTTCTTATCTGATTTATTAAAGGCAATGCTTCATTCTGACGGTTCAATTCTATTAATGCTTCGGCACGCATTAACAACACATCGGCATACCTGATAACAATTGTATTTTTAGAGTTAGCATACCAAGGGCCAGTCTTAACGTAGTATTCGCTTGCGGGATCAACATTTTCTTTCAATGAAGAATAATATCCGTACATAATAGGATTTCTGGACTGACTTTGTAAGAAAGTCACATTAGTATACTTATATGGTTTGCCCGGAATAGCTACTGTATGATATAAGCGGGGATCCACTTTATCATTATTCTCATTGTAATTCGAAACACTATAATCGTCAAACATTGGTAATCCGTTGCTCGTTTTAAAGGCATTTACCAAATTCTGACTTGGTTTGTTGAAGTCACCCCCAGGAGTAGGAGTTGTCAGCGCATTTCCCATGTTCAAGCGACCGTATGTAGTACCATCTTCTTTAGAATATTGAACAGCAAACAAGCATTCCGGTCCATTTTCGTAACTTCCGGGAAGAAAATTGTATGCGAAGTCATTTTCTAACCGGTATGATGATGTCATTACATATGCAGTCATATCGAGTACTTTTTGCAAATCTGTTTCATCGATAGAAGTTACATTATTCATTTCGTCCTGACGATAAGCTTTGTATAAATAAATTTTAGCCAAATACGCTGCTGCAGCATATTTATTAGCTCTTCCCACTTCCGATTGGCTTGCCGGAAGGTTGTCGTAAGCAAATTGAAAATCGGCAGCTATTTTAGCCCATAATTCATCGTTTGTAAGTGACACATTCGAAACATTCGTTATATCTTCAGGCGACATCGTTTCGTCGATATACGGTGTCATTTTAAAGATAACTTTTTGGATAAAATGCATATGACCTCTCAAGAAACGCATTTCCGCAATTCTTGTAGTTTTATCGGGCATTTCAGTTTCGCTGATATTATTCAATAACTTTAAAGCAAAATTTGCTCTCGAAATAGCGACATAGTTTCTGTACCAAAACACATCAGTATACCAGGTTTCGTTCCCTATCGATGGAGATGATATTTCAAGAAAATGCAGGAATTCACCGTCTGTAGCTCCGCTACCTCCTTTATAGGCATCATCCGAGCGTACATTTCCATAATTCCATAAACTAAGTGGCCGGTTGATCTCGTCGTTGCCAATAGCTGCATAAGCTGATATCACAGCATTTTCAACCTGTTCAGCTCCGGTTAATTCTTCATCTGTCAATGTTCCGGATGCAGCTACATCCAAAAAATCCTGACAAGAGCTTAAAATCAATGCAATTCCTATTAACAGGAACATATTTTTTATTATTGTTTTCATAATATTATTTCTCCGTTATATTTTAATAAAAGATTAAAAGGATAGATTCAATCCAACAGTAACAGTTTTTGAAATTGGATAAGCCAGATTTGGATTTTCAGGATCAAGACCTGTAAAGTCTTTCGATTTAATTGTCAATAAATTCTGTCCGCTCACATAAAAACGCACTTTTTCTAATTTTACTTTAGTGATTAAATCACGGGGAAGAGAATAACCCAGCTGCACATTACGTAATTTCAAATATGAACCGTCCTCGACATAATATGATGAAACTCTTTTTTCATTATTATCGTCGCTATAAGAAATAGCCGGAATATCAGAATTCATATTTGTTGGACTCCATGCATTCAATAATCGTGTTCCTTTATTGGCACCAATTTGGTCTACAGCCCAGAAATCAGTAAACTTTTTCACGTTATTATAAACATCGTTTCCGTAAACTCCCTGAAAGAATGCTGTTAAATCGAAACTTTTATAACCTAAAACAATGTTTAAACCGTATTCAAAATCCGGATGAGGAGACCCAATCCAAGTACGATCATTTTCATCAATTACATCGTCATCATTCAGATTCTTGTAACGAATACGTCCCAATCCTTTACCTGCCTGATTGACATAACTATCTACTTCGTCCTGAGTTTGAAATAGTCCATCGGCCACATAGCCATAGAAAGAATTGATTGGTCGTCCTAATATATTATCGGTAGTTCCGTTTCCTCCATAATTATTCACAACGCTTTCGGGAAGTTTGGTTACTTTGTTGCGATACCCGGATATATTTCCCGTTAAATCGTAGGTCATTCCGAACGATGTTTTTCCACGATATCCCAACATCAATTCCAATCCTTTGTTTTCCATAGAAGCACCGTTTACCCATTGCGATCCACCTTCACCAATAGTTCCCAAATAAGGTGGTGAAATAAGGATATCATCCGTTTGTTTTAGATAATACTCAAGTGTTCCGTACAAGCTACGATTAAAAAGCTCGAAGTCAACACCCAAATTTGTTTGCGTAGTAGTCTCCCATTTTATTTTATCATTAGCACGCTGACTAAGTTCGTAACCCGATGGTAATAATCCGGAATCACTACCTGTAATATCGTAAGCTGTTCCTGTATTAACGCCCGCGCCTGTATCACCCAGATAATTGGCATAAATCAGTGTTCTGTTTGCAAAATTATCTATCTCCTGATTTCCGGTTTGTCCCCACGAAGCACGGAGTTTAAGATCGGAAACTACATCTTTCAATACATCCATAAAATGCTCCTGACTAATGCGCCAACCGGCAGAAAAGGCAGGGAAAGTAGCATATCGGTTTTCTTTACCAAAACGTGAAGATCCGTCGCGACGAAGTGTTACCGAAGCCAGATACTTATCGTTGAACACATAGTTGGCTTTCCCGAAAAAAGAAACCAGTGCGTATCCGGTAGAACTTCCTGTTGCATATGCTTCACCTGTACCTGCCGAAGGCCACATATATTCTGAGTTTTCCACTTCAAAATCTTCTTTTTTGGACGAGAAAGAAATATCCGTTTGTTTGCTTAACTCCATACCGGCAAGGAAATCCATTCGATGTTTGTCTATTGCTAATTCATAAGTTGCAGTATTGGCCCACGACCATTTATTATTATGACTTTGAATTAGTTGAGAAGCATTTTTCAAATCTGTGCCTAATCTTCCGGTGTAAGTGTAAGTAAGTATCCGTTGGTAATAGTTGCTGTAATCTACTCCTAAATTGCTCTTAATATGAAAGTTCTTAATTGGCTGGATATCAACAAAAGCATTCCCGAATAATCGCCAGTAAGTATATGGATTATCACGGTTAGCATCGAGCACGCGCGCCGGATTATCACGGTCCAACATACCTGCAGTAACACTAGACCAATCACCGTCCAACGTTTTTACCGGCATAATAGATGGAGCCATAAGTGCCAGATCCAACACGCCGCCAGGAGCTTGCAGTTCACCAGTTTTATTTACGGAGAAATTCTCACCAATTGTAACTAAATCTCCGATAAGTTTATAAGTAGAATTCATACGGGCAGAGATACGATTAAAATATGTTTGTTTAACTGTGCCCTGATTATCGTAATATCCCAGTGAGAAAAAACTGTTTCCTCTTTCCGAACCGTTGCTTACCGAAAGATTATATGATTGTGTTATACCGGTTCTTGTAATTGCATCAAACCAATCTGTGTCGGACGACAACATTTTTTTTGTTCCATCGTAAAGATATTTGGGAGCTTGAATATTATTTAGTACAGCATTTCCATTATCATCGTAACTATAATCGTAATGATAACCCATTCCATTTGTATTCGGATTGTATCCGCTGTTTATCATCGCTTGCCACAAACTTTCTCCATACTCTTTTGTATTCATCATTTCCACAGTTTTCCCATACTGAGCAACAGTGAGATAGCTATCAAAATTGACTGAGTTTTTGCCTGATTTTCCTTGTTTTGTAGTGATAATAATCACGCCGTTGGCTGCTCTTGATCCATAAATACTTGCTGCAGAAGCATCGCGTAACACCTGAATAGTTTCTATATCATTACTGTTGAGTTCATGCATTCCGCCTTTGGTAGGGATACCATCAATTACATAGAGAGGATCATTGTTGTTCATCGTACCAATACCGCGAATACGAACGGTGGCCGCACCGCTCGGACTTCCATCTGAAGTAACTGTCATACCGGCAACTCTCCCCTGTAGCGATTTAATCGGGTTGTTCTCGGCCGACTTCATAATATCTTCAACCTTCACCACAGAAATTGCACCTGTAAGATCTGCTTTCTTTTGAGTGGTGTACCCTGTTACAACCACCTGTTCAAGCATTTTTGAGTCCGTGTCTAAGGTAACATTGATGATGGTTTTGTTTTTTACCTGAATTTCTTCTGGTTTCATGCCTATCATCGAGAAAACAAGAACCTGGTCGTCGCTTGCTTTAATGTTGTATTTTCCATCGATATTGGTAATTGTTCCTATTGAGGTTCCCTTTATTTGGATAGAAACTCCAATAAGTGGCAATCCATCTTCCGAGGAAATGACAGTTCCACTAATAGTTTTATTCTGTGAATAAGCTATGGACATTATAAACAGCAGAATCATTAGTGCTGTTATTCTGTAGACAGAATTGTTTTTAAGATTGTAATTCATTTTATTAGATTTAATAGATAAGAGTTTCAAAATTATTGCCATTATGGCTTAATTCATCAATCGATATTTTGAATATTAAAATTATAAAGAAGTATCAAGTTGTTTCATGTTTTTCAATAATTTGTTCGACTTAATTTGATTTTATACTCCGGAAATAAAAAATCACTGGGCAAAATTACATTTGGACTTATGTTATCGTTATAAAATTTGTTGCATTCTCTTGTATTTTTGATACAAACGAAAAAAAAATGTCCTGAAACAGCTTTACAGATTATACTGCAAAACTATTTCAGGACAAGTTATAACAAAAATATAAAGAAACTTTATACTTTCAGATTTTGAAATTTACGGTGAAAGAACAATTTATAAACCAGTGGATAAATCTGACATGCGACACAATATCCAAAAAACGATTCGAGAAAAGCGCAGAACCCAAACACTCCGGTAAATACATAAACCAAATTATCCAGTCCGAAAAGATAAAATAGTATAATTGAAAAATTGAAAAACAATCCTATTCTTGCAGCAAATATTTTTGGACCAGCATTAATCAACTCTGGTTTTAATGATAATACACGAACGACAGATCGCGAAATATAACTCAACCCACTAAAGCGCGACTGATTGCCGGATCGTAAAGCAAAATCGACAAACAAAAATAACACAGGAACAATACTTCCCGTTGTAATAAAAACAACCAATAACGCTAACGTTATTCCACCATTAATACGGGCTATATGATCGTCGATTCTTTTATCGGAAATTGGGCAAATTGCATTTGATTTCATAACTTTCAGTTTTTATATTTTTTCTGATACAAAGTTACGACGTCACATCATGCAATAAAATACCCCTGTCAGAGTATTTTTTATACCATAAACAGGGGATATTTTGTTATCTCAACTTATGTTTGTCTTTTAGTCTTTGACGCAACGAACCGA
>QKGU01000074.1 GCA_003250325.1 Paludibacter sp. | reverse complement strand
CGATAGGCTTCCAATCTTCTCGTTTTTTACATAGATATCCATGTTGTACGGATTCGTGAAATTCGCATTTATATTTGCGAACCAGGCTCCAAAATAATATACTGTCCCAGCTGTTACTTTAACTGTAGCCTTGAAAACAACAGTCCCTCCAGCTCCATTTGCAACAAACATATTACCATGACCAGTGGTATGGTCACCAATGGAACGATACCAATTCGTTCTCCAAGCCGAATTATTAGGATTATATTTTGTACTATCCCAAAGTTCCTGAGGATTATCTAAAATAGAGAAAAAACCGATGGAAATATTTTGAATAAAATTTCTGGGCATTTGAATATAATCATATTCTGAAAGGATAGAAGGATTAGTTGGTGGTGGATCAAAATTTCCAAATGAAATAAGATTCAGCGCATCAACTTGTCTCACAGTGTAAGTTGTATTAGCATGTGGTGTTACTTTCGGACTTAAATCCGTAATCCGCACACCTTTCTCATCGAGTCGTGTAAGTATATTTCCTTTCTGATCTTTCCATTCCACCACTGTTCTATCAGGATTTAAAGGAACCAATTCTACAGTATTCCCTTTACAAACAGTCATTACTTTTTGTGCCTGTGCATTAAAGAACGCACAAGAATAAAATGAAAGTAGCAGGAACAATCCTACCTTTGTTGCATTATTACACATATTATCATTTTGAAATTTGTAATTTTTCATTGAAATCAAATTTATACATTCGAACAAAGTGACCATACTAATATGTTAAATGATTAACGCAAAAGACTTTTAATCAAAAGCTGATTCTTAAACGTTAAAAAAAAGAATCCAGCCATTGTTTATACCTTGATTGTCGCAAACATACAATTCACATCCTGTGTAAATGCCAAACCTACAAGACTGGCATAAGTTGAATCTGATGATTCTGTAATGTTATAGAAATTAGACACATTCCCACGTTTATCAATGCTCATCAGGTGATAGCGCTTAATATGCATAATTCGGACATGACAATATTAAATATCCTTCCAGCGGGATTTTAAATGCATCGATAAAAGGCGGTAATTGGGCAACTATGAAAAATGTTCCCCTTTTAGGATTTTATAGTTACTAAGTGCTCATACTGATAGAATAAATAGTGATAGTATTATTATAGATACTCAGAACTAAATTACGATTATTAGCCCATTAAAAAATCGATGCATTGTTGGCTGATTTATCTGCGAAAGAGTTAAAAATATTGTTATTTCAATTTTATTTCCTCAACATTTGATTTATAATACCCTTTTGTAAGATTAAAAAATACTGACTTCATCTTTTTTAATTTAGCTGTTTCTTTGCTTGCAACATTATTTTGTTGCCCAACATCATTCGAAAGGTTATACAACCCATATTCCGGTAAATTTCCCAGTTCGTTTCCAGTGTCATTTCGCTCCGGACCTTTGTATGGTGGAATTAATGCCCAGTTTTTATAACGCAATGCCATTTTTCCATTTGCTTCCACTACAAGCTCCGTGCGTCCTTTTTTACTTTTACCCAACAATGCAGGTAATATATTTTGGCTATCGAAATTTCCTTTTAAAGGTTGTTTTAGTAATGTTGATAAAGAGGCGAGAATATCCATTTGACAAACCAAAGCATTCGAAACCTTTGGTTTTATTGCAGCTTTCCAATATACAAAAAACGGTACTCGAGTTCCGGCATCAAAAAGGCTGTATTTACCACCTCTCAAATTGCTAGCTGGTTTATGATTTCCAAGTAACTCAACTGCATTGTCATAATAACCATCATTGAGAACAGGGCCATTATCACTCGAAAAAATGATAATAGTGTTTTCCAGTAAATGTCGCTTATCCAGATTTGCCAATAATTCCTGTATACACCAATCGGCTTCAAGAATTGCATCTCCACGTGGTCCCATTCCACTTTTACCAACAAACTTCGAATTTGGAGTGCGGGGAACATGTGGTTGATGTAGACCATAATATAAAAAGAAGGGTTCATTTTGCTTTTCTTCTAAAAATGCATCGACTTCATTTACCAGAACTTGAGCCATATCCTCATCAACCCAATAGGCATTTTTACCTCCTTTTTGGAATCCAATGCGTGGAATTCCATTCATTATGGAATTATTATGACCATGTGACCATTTCATTTTCAACATTTCGGGGTTTGTAAATGCTGTAGGTTCACCTTCGAAATTTTTATTGTAGTTGACATAAATCGGATCTTTAGGATCTAAATTATCAACATATCCATTTTTAATGTAAACTGTAGGTACACGATCAACAGTTGCTGCAATCAGAAAAGAATAATCAAAACCAATTTCGTTGGCACCCGGTGTGACTTTTTTATTCCAGTCAGTTTTACCGGTTCCCATACCCAAATGCCATTTCCCAATAGCGGCAGTTGAATAACCGGCTTGTTTCATCATTTTTGGTAAAGTGAATTGATTTACATCAATCAACAACGGAGCATCACCAGGAAGAATTTTTGCTCCATCGTTTTTCCACGGGTACATTCCGGTAAATAAAGCATACCTGCTGGGAGTGGAAGTGGCCGAAGTGGCATAACCGTTGGTGAAACTTATTCCACCATTAGCTAAACGGTCAATATTGGGAGTCTGAATTGTTTTTGATCCATAAGCACTCACATCGCCATATCCCAAATCATCGGCTATTACTACAATAACATTAGGTTTCTTCTGATTTTGAGCTGTAAGGGCTGTAGCTCCAATTAAGGGAATAAAAAATAGTTTTTTCATACGTAAATAATAGTTTTTTATTTGTCACATGGACGTTTCATATAATTATTTGAATAATGGGAATAATGTTATTCAATGGAATTTTCACATAAGATTCGCTTACTACAAAAATAAATTAATATGATTATCCGTTATTTCGCCTAATTTGATTATTTTTGTAAAAACAAATCAGAAAAGGCATGAATTTACTAAATTTTGTTGCGCAATACCCAGACGAAGCAAGTTGTCGAATCCAATTTAAAGCGTATCGTGACCAACAA
>QKGU01000408.1 GCA_003250325.1 Paludibacter sp. | reverse complement strand
TGCAACAAATGCCGGCTGAAAGCATTGAGACTATTGAAGTAATGACAAATCCGTCCGCTAAATTCAATCCGGAAGGAACTGCGGGAATTATCAATATTGTATTAAAAAAGAATAGAAAAGCGGGCTATTATGGAAGTGTTTCTGCCGGAATAATGTACGCCGACGGAGCAAAACCAGGTGGCACATTGGGTGGAAACATCAGTTACAGCAACAACAAAATAGATGTAAACATGAATATCGGTTATCGCGGAATGAGTTTTAAAGGAGGTAGCCTGACCGATCGTTATAATCTATCCGGTATCGACACCCTTTCTCTCCTTTCTCAAAACTCCAATACAACCCGGGCTTATGGTGGAATTTTCTTCAGAGGTGGCATTGATTACCATATTAACGACAAACACACCATAAGTTTAAGCGGATTTGGAATGACCGGATCTGGAGGAGGTCCATCTTCAACGCATAACATTTTTACAAATTATGCTACTCAAACTATTTCCAGAGAATATATCCGTGACATTAACGACAACGGAATGCGGCAGAGCATGAACACATCGCTCGATTACAAATGGGATATCGACAAAAAAGGATCAAACCTAATGGCAAGTGTATCTTATTCGGGTCATAAGCGTGGAGGAACGGATTATATAAAACAAACCGACGTATTAAATGGAGTTGATACAGTAACCCAGAATATATCACAAACTGCAGTTGGCACCAATAAGGAATGGCTGTTTAAAGTTGATTTCACCAAGAAATTTTCCGAGTCTTCCCGTATTGAAGCCGGTTGGCAAAGCACGTTGCAGCAAAGACTCAGCCCCGCTTCGGCTTTCGACAGTTTACTCAACAAGAATATTGAAGCTTATTTCAACAAATTTGATTACAACGAACAAATACATGCAGCTTACCTGACATACGGAACACGATTTTTCGAAAAACTTAGCGTACAGGCAGGTTTGCGTGCCGAGTACTTTACCCGTTCAGCCGTCAACACTCAAAATAAATTTGAGAATAGCGTATGGGAAACAACCATAGAACCTATAGCGTTTAAACCCGCATTTCGTGTTTTCCCCAGCGTATATTTATCATATACTTTACCGGAAAATAACGAACTGCAATTAAATTACACAAGCAGAATAAATCGCCCGCGTGGACGCCAGATCAACACTTTCCACGACTATTCAGATTCTACCAAAATTTCTTATGGTGACGCTACTCTGTCTCCCGAATATGGGAATTCGTTAGAATTCAACTATCTGAAATCGTGGAATGCTCATTCGCTCTCCGCATCAGTTTATTATCGCTCTACCGATCAGGGCATAGAAGCTGTACAGTTCATTAATAATGGAACCATGGAGAGTACGTATATGAATCTCACCCGTTCTTCAAGTTCCGGAGTAGAACTGGTAGCAAAAGACAGGCTTTTCAAAATTGTCAATCTGACAACATCGCTGAACCTATATTACTACCAAAGGGATTCAACTTCATATACCAACAAATATGAGCCACCTGTTACAACAATCATTCCTGCACGTCAAAACTTCTCATGGAACGGCAGAATGATGGCGAATATCGTTCTTGGGAAAACAACTTCCGCTCAGATTACCGGAGAATATTCTGCGCCACGCCTTATTGCTCAGGGAAGCGAAACAGCAAGTTATTCTATAGATCTGGGGTTACGCCAAACATTTTTCAACAGAAATCTCAGTCTGAATTTTATGGCCAGAGACTTGTTGAATTCAAGAAAACGGAATAGCATTACATCGGGAAATGGGTTTTATGAAACAAGTGAATCGTACTTCCATGGGCGAATGCTGGGACTGACCGTTACCTATAACTTTGGTAATATGAAACCTAAAGCCGGTGACAGAAAGAAAAACGACGCGAACAACGTAGACATGAACATGGATGGTGGAATGGATTAATCTTCAATTATAAAGCCAACGACTCCCGCAAACAAAATTTACGGGAGTCGTTGGTTTTAATCAATTCTTCTCAGTTCATATCAATATCCACACTTCGATAGATATCGCACCTTTAGACAGACTAATGGTGTGCTGAAAAGCAAATAACATATTTGATTGAACTGTGACATTAGAGAAATAAATTGTTCTTGCCTCTACTAAATTACTAGTTATTTATTACAATTGCATTTGTAAACACAATCCCACTCATATAATCCCAAGCGATGTACAGTTTTTTGTCCGAAACATAATAATATCCCTTGTAGACAGTACCTAAGAGCGAAATTTCAAGTTTATTACTTTTTGAATCAGGATCGGGATTCAGAGTGATTGCACCTTCTGCTTCTTTTTGTCCTGTCGAACAAAATCTCGAATCAGGAGTATACACGCCATCGAATGATATAAGACCGGTTACAGGATCTTTACTTATCAACAAAAAATTATTCAGGCAATCGTATTTGTTCGAAGTTTTAAAAACGAGCGTTACTAATGCTATTTCAGGCTTGCTGACTTCCGAACTGTCTCTGACAATTGCCGTTACGCTCATTGTTTCGTTCGGCATTAAAGGAATCAGATTATTTATCACTGGGGAATAAACACTGTCAGTAACCGTCACGTTACTTTTCAGCTCAACATTCTGATACGTTGCGTTTATTGTATAACTCCCCGCAAAAGAAAATTGAACCGAAGCCATGTTGCCTGTCGTTCTTAAATCCACCCCATCGGCAGGAGTAATATTCCATGCTACACTACTGCTATCAGGTGCATTATTAAATTTAAAAATAACGGGTTCGCCCCTTTTGATATTGGTTACTTTCGAAGCATCGATAACCGCAGTTGAAGTTTCATCATCCAGCTGACTACAACCGGTTAATAATAAACCGATAGACAATAAAAACAATAAAAGTTTGTCGTGTTTCATGATCATAGTTTTTTAATTAGTCGAGCCTTAAAAAGCCCATTTTCGTATTATATTATTGTTGATTTGGTAAAACATAGCTTTTATCAAGTCAACAATTTGTATTTTAAATTCGAGCCAAAAAGATGATTTCCATTTATTCATCATCCTTTTGAAGTT
>QKGU01000194.1 GCA_003250325.1 Paludibacter sp. | reverse complement strand
GGAGGATTTACTCAGGGCTTTCAAACTTTGGAGCATAGCAACGAGGCTGTTTCTGTGCCAAAGCCTGCTGTGAATCCCGTCGGAGCTAAAGCTGGTAGCGATGCCTATGATGCCACTAAACTAACTCCCATCAGACCGGGATTTAATTTAGCATCAGCTAATTTAGCGATCAATACAGTTTTGGCCGATGGTGTTGCGCTGAAAATGGAACTCAATCTGGCTGCCAGACATCACAATGAAACATGGGTAAAAGGTGGATTTATTCAATTCGACAAACTTCCATTTCTAAAACTTGATTTTGTGGATAATCTTATGAAATATACCACCATTAAAGTTGGACAGATGGATGTTAACTATGGGGATGCACACTTCCGCCGTTCAGATGGTGGTAACACAATTTACAATCCATTCGTAGAAAACTACATCATGGATGAGTTTGCAACTGAAGTCGGTGCAGAAGCTAATGTAAATTATAACGGTATTATAGGAGTGGCATCTATTACCGATGGCTTATTAAAAGGCAATATTAGTGTTGTCGATTCAACATTTGATAGTTCGACTACTCCTAAAACACTTATCTCAGCAGGAAAAAATAATCCGGCTTTGATTGCCAAATTGGGTTATGACAAACAATTTACAGAAGATCTTCGTGCTCGTTTAACTGGTTCTGTTTATTATACTGCTGGTTCCGTTTCAAATACTTTAATGTGGGGTGATCGTACAGGATCGAATTATTTCGGAGTAATGGAATATGCTGCTCCATCAACAGCTAATGCATGGTCAGGACGTTATAATCCTGGCTTCAGTGATCAATTAACAGCGCTGATGGGCAACTTATTTGTGAAATACAAAGGATTAGAATGGTTTACTACTATTGAATCTGCTTCTGGCCGATCAAAAAGTGAGACAACCGGTGCTCGTAACGCAACACAATTTGCAACAGACTTAGTTTTCCGTTTTGGAAAAAATGAAAACTTTTGGGTAGGTGCTCGTTACAACATGTTAACAGCAGAACAATATTTAAGTGCTGATCTTCCTGCAGTTGCTGCAACAGATGCGTTATCTAATGGATATGCCTTTGAGGCAGTTCAGAAAGGAATGTACAATGTAACTATTGATCGTCTGGCAATAAGTGCAGGTTGGTTTATTACTAAAAATGTGATGGCTAAAGTTGAATATACAAACCAAAATTACGGAGGATTCCTTTACAACGATATAAGAAGCAACGGAAACTTTAAAGGATTTGTAGCTCAAGCGGTTGTTGGTTTCTAAAGAAATGAACTAAAGAAATTAAAAGCCGATAGGATAATTTCTTATCGGCTTTTATCTATTTTTGCAGTTATTTGTTACATGATAATGAAAAAGAATATTCTGTTTATTTGCATTATTTTGAACAGTTGGATTGTATCCTCACAAACCAACATCACTGTTGATTTGCAAAAAAACAGTTGGATCGCTATTTATGGTACAACAAATGTATTATCTTTTAAACTTTTACATAATGGCGATAAAATTGCAGATAAAACAGTAAATATCACTGCGACACAAAATCACAACCGGATATATCTGAGTCTGAATCAGCTTTCACTAAAGGTAAATAACTTTGATTCCGACAATAAAATGGCACGTCGTGACTTCTTGAAGCTCGTAAAAGCCGACTCTTATCCTACTCTTGGCATTCAATTAAATTATATTGAAACGACTCCCGGAATTGAAAAAGAGGCATACACAAAAGGAAATGTATTCGTCAATATTACTATTACAGGAGTCACCAAACCATATAATATCCCGGTAACTTCCACACAACATGGCGAATACGTTTCGATAAACGGGGCTAAAAAAATCAATATCAGGGACTTTGGCCTCGAACCGCCTCAAGAGATACTTGGATTAATAAAGGTCAGCGAATGGATTTCCATTCAGTTTCATTTTGTTTGCAAATTTACGATTGAGAAAGATAGCGTAACTTTAAACACAAAAGGAAGGACAATTCAATAAATAACTATTCCTTCTTTTCCAACTGTTTCTGTATTTTTCGAATAGCTGATTCAATTGATTTTTCGGGCTCAATCACATTATACTCTCCCCAAAATGCAGGATCTGAGAAGCCATCAGCCTGATCTCCGATAATCACATTCGGGCGTAAACGTTCCTTATTCGAAATTTGGTTTTCAGTCGTTGGCTTCCAGTCTGTAACAGCCATTTCCACAGTAGAGAAATAGTTTGTATTAAACAATTTCTTTTTCCAGTTAACTCTCAATCCAAATTCAATTCGGCTAAATCCATAGTACCATTTTCCGTTCTTTTCATTATAATCAATTCTATAACTCGCTTCAAAAGGATAAACACGCGCATTAAATGGTTTCTTGATTACAAACATTCGCGCAGCCTCCTCTTTATCAGAGATATTCAGTTTAAAAACAGCGCTTTTCAATGCCAGATTCTGAGCATCTATATATAATTTCCCATAATAAAGTGGCACTTTAGTTGTCGGACGTTGTTTAAAATCCAGAATATAAATCAGTCGATGATCCATATGTACAGAACGATCGAAGCTGAACTCGTAGTTATCAAAAACATCTTCGGTAAAGATCATATCCGGATTTCTCATCACATCCAGATGAAGCGAACTAAATGGGCCTCCCTGCAATTTAAATGTGATTGTATCCAATTTTGAATAGTCTGCTTTTTTACGAGCTTTGTAAAGTCTTACAACATCATTTCTGAAAGACATTACGGGTTGCTTATCTATTTCGACAACCGCTTCGGACAACGACACATAAGTACGATTTTTTTTAATGGTCTCCCTGTAAAAAGCAGTCATTAAAGTAGGTGTATTAAAATAGTTTTTCTCGCGACGCTCTAAAACTGCACGCATTAGTATTTCTGCATCTTTTGAAATTACGTTTATCTCAGGAAGTTCCACAGAAGTAAGTTCAAGTTCGACCTTATTCTTTGCTTCATTAAAATTTGAAAGTTTAAGTTCTTTACTTTTATAACCGATAAAACTGACTGCAATGATTGGATCTGATAGTTCTTTTGA
>QKGU01000277.1 GCA_003250325.1 Paludibacter sp. | reverse complement strand
TTATTTTGGAGCCTGGTTCGCAAATATAAATGCGAATTTCACGAATCCGTACAACATGGATATCTATGTAAAAAACGAGAAGATTGGAAGCCTATCGGGTTCAAACAATGATAATTGGTATCAGAAGTATGCTTTTTGGACAGCAACAGCAACCGAATATGTTCTGCTGGAATTCCGAAATACTCAACATGCAAGTGATGGAAATGACTTTGCAATTGATGATATTGTTTTTTCACCTGTCGTTGAAAGCACTGTTGATATTATAGTTAATAATCCGAGTGATTCAACAACTATAGTCAGCTTGTGCTCGGGTGAGGATTACGTGTTTAATGGTAAAGCTTATAATGTTGCCGGAACATATTCCGACACATTAGTAAATTCTGCAGGTTGTGATAGTATAATTACATTAATTCTTAATGTAGGATCGTCCACTATTGCACCGAAAGTAAATCAAACAATCTGTACAGGAGATTCTGTCGTATTTTATGGAAATATATACAAAACTGCAGGAGCTTATGATGTGCATTTAACCAACTCAATAGGATGTGATAGTTTGGCAACATTGGTTTTGAATGTGAATCCAGTGCTTAGTGGCGAAATTTCGGGTGAATCGTTTCTTTGTAAAGATTCGGTACCTCCGAATATAGTATTTAAAGGGGAAGGAGGAACGGCGCCTTATACCTTTACCTATAACATAAATGGAGGAACAAATAAATTTATCACTACTACTTACGGCGATACGGTTTCAATTAAAGTTCCGACAGAAAATACAGGACTTTTCACATATAAATTAGTGAGTGTTGTCGATGTAAATGGTTGTGAGTATTTGCAGAACAATAGTCTAACTTTTAATGTAGATGTTTGTCAAACTTATATCAATATCCCGAATGCCTTCACTCCGAACAACGATGGATTTAATGACACTTTCGGACCGGAGACAAAAGGAATTAAAGAAATTAAAATGTCAATAAATGATCGGAATGGAAGGTTGGTATTTACTATTGACAGTGTAAATGGACGGTGGGATGGACTCATGAGAAGTGGAGAACCTGCTCCGGTAGGTGTCTATTTTTATAAATATGCTGCAGTGGGCAATAACAATAAATTTTATAAAAATCAGGGAAGCGTAAGCTTGTTCCGCCAATTGATAGATTCTACTCCTATAACATTAACCCCTAATCCTGTTCGTGGCAATGTCAAGATAAATCTAGGTGAAGTCTCGGGAACTAAAAATATGTCAATTTTCGACACATTTGGTAGAAAGATAACTGAATGGAGTTCATCCGATGAAACAACAGAGTTTAACAGTTCTCTATTGCAAAAGGGACTTTATATACTGAAGGTGGATGCTAACAACAAGGTTGTCTTTGTTAAATTCATCAAAGAATAGATGCCATAAAAAAAGCATCATGATAATTTTTGAAAATTATAAAGCGGTTATGAGAAAGCAAATTCTATTTATTTTTACAGTTTTGTTTGCCATTTTAGGTAATGTTGTAATGGCTGAGAATACTGAATGCTCGGGAACCAGTAACGTGGCAGTTCAGGGTTTATTTACTTCGGGTTACAATTACTCTTTTACAACAAATACCGAGGGAGATGTAACATTTACCTGCGAATTATTAGACACAAAAAGTGGACTTGTTGCCTATGCATGGACTTATAATCCATCATTTGTTGAGGTTGGGATGTCTGTAGTTTCAGGACAAAAATATAGCAAAACATTTATCGGACAACAAAATGGTACCACATTTAAAGTTGCTTGCAAATTTGCTTATGCAGGGGGAATGGCTGTTACAGAGACATTTAGTTATACAGTAGGAAGTAATTGCGGGATTATTCCCGGTGCACCTACACTTACAGCTACTGCTTTGGCAACATCTTTGACTTCAACATCGGCTGTTAGCGGTGGAACAATTACTGTTGCAGGAACATCTTCCGTTACAGCCCGTGGAGTTTGTTGGAGTACCGAACCTAAACCAACAGTTGAATTACTTACAAAAACTGTTGATGGTACAGGTATCGGAACTTTTACAAGTAATATAAGTGGTCTGATCCCAGGAGTAAAATATTATGTGAGAGCTTATGCAACAAATAATGAAGGAACAAACTATGGTTCGGAGATAACTCTCGTAGCTCCTGATACCGAAATGCCTACTAATTTTACTGCTTCAAGTGGAAATCCATTGTCAACTTCCATTCCTTTTTATTTAAATGCAACAGATAATTCAGGTTCGGTTGTCTATACTATTTCGTATGGATATCCTGTCACGGTTCTAACCGTTAATGGAATTTCCGGAACAGAGATAAATTCTCTTGTCGAGAATTTATCTCCCGGAACAAATTATTCTTTCAAGATCAAAGCTAAAGATGCGACGGGAAACTCAGCCGCTAACTCTCCAATTAATATTACAGTAACCACTAAACCCGGAGTAACATCTGCACCAATACCAACAAAAGATATAAATACAGTAGTCTCAATTTTTAGTGATACTTACAACTCCATTGGCGGAACTCTTTTCAATCCTCTCGGAGCTCAAAATACAGTTGTTTCTATGCCTCAAATTTCAGGCAATACAACATTAAAATACAGTTACTTCGATAGTGAAGAAACAGAACTTGGCTCTGATTTAGATTTCATTTCTATAGGAGCTTCAAATATCCACTTTGATGTATGGTCAGAGAATGAAACATCATTAAAGTTTTATTTAACGAATAGAAATCCACTATCAGAAAGCGGATATGAAGTGCCTGTTGTGATAAAAGAGGAATGGAATTCTTATGATATTCCAATCGAAGAGTTTACGAGTCAATCCGAATTTACACCGAATTCAATTTATAAATTTAGAATTGAAGGATCGGGAAATAATGGAGAAGCACTTAAAACAGTATACATCGATAATATATTTAATGATTATCCGCAAAGCATCCTAATCGAAAGACAAGATAATTTACGGTTGATTTTTATTGAAAACAGTTTAAAAACAATTAGTTTAATTGATTGATATTCATTATATTTATAGTCAAAATCAATAGAATATGAATATACT
>QKGU01000240.1 GCA_003250325.1 Paludibacter sp. | reverse complement strand
ATGATTTCGCGTTCGCGCATTCCGTAAATAAATGCAGTGGTTGCCCCCAAATCGTTTGTCATTGCCGACCATGCCAGTAGGTGTGAATCGATTCTGGTTAATTCGTCCATAATGGTACGAATATATTGTGCACGTTCGGGAACTTCAATCTGAGCTGCATTTTCCACACATAAACACAAACCGTGACGGTTTATGCTTGCTGAAAGATAATCAAGACGGTCAGTAAAATGAAGAATTTGAGGGTAGGTGAGGCTTTCACTTAGTTTTTCGATACCACGGTGTATATAACCACTGTGAACATCAATTTTCTTTACAATTTCACCATCCAGTGCTGTGCGAAAATGCATTACACCGTGTGTAGAAGGGTGCTGAGGACCAATGTTGATAACATAATCATCTTCTTCGAAAATGTTCACTGTTTCTTCCACCAATTGCCCATCAACTTCCATAATCCTTGGAGCAATATCCACAATCTCTTTACTTTCGAGTGAAACGGGATTCAATTCCGGATTAGGATCATAGTCCTTACGCAGCGGATAACCAACCCAGTCTGCATTCAGGAAAAACTTGCGCATATCAGGATTGTTGATAAAACGTATTCCTAACAACGCAAAAACTTCACGTTCGTTATAATGTGCTGTTTCGTATAAATCTGTAACCGAATACAAAAGCGGATTCTCGCGATCGGAAGTTCCTGTTTTAAGTACAACTTCTTTCGAAAGATCTTTTGACGAGGAAAGCAGGTAGATAACTCCCAATTTGTCGCCCCAGTCCATTCCGATTAGCTTTACTAAAAAATCGAATGGAAATTCGGTATATTGAAACAGTGTTTTTGCCAGTAAATGCAACTTATCAGGCTCTACTGTCACGGTAAGTTTTTGCTTTTCTTCGATAACTGCATCGCTTACAGTATCAAGTATCAGCTTTTTTATTTTTTCCATATAATTACCACCTAACCCTAAAGGCCTTGGATTGTTCTATATTGTTTTGGTATCTCTAAATCGTATAAAATAAACCTGTCATAAATTCCACTTTTCAGGAATTTTGAAGAGCTTATCTCTGTTTCTTACCTAAAAATTGTTCAACCTTTATTTTGCGTTGCAATTGCATTAAGCCATAAAATAAAGACTCGGGGCGAGGAGGACAGCCCGGAACGTATACATCAACAGGAATAATCTGATCAACTCCTTTTACCACGTGGTACGAATTGACAAAAGGTCCTCCTGAAATAGCGCAAGCTCCCATTGCTAGTACATATTTTGGTTCCGCCATTTGATCGTATACACGTTTAATAAGTGGTGCCATTTTATGTACCATAGTTCCTGCAACAATCATCAAATCGGCCTGACGAGGACTGTTACGTGTTACTTCCATACCAAAACGGGCAATATCGTGATGCGCAGCCGCTGCCGCCATAAATTCGATACCACAACAACTTGTAGCGTAAATCAACGGCCAAACAGAGTTGGAACGCCCCCAGTTAATCAATTCATCTATTTTGCTCAATACGACATTTACGCCGTTGGCTTCAAGTTCCTTGATGTAGTTTTCAAGGTATTCGTTGTCGTTGAACTCCTCAGTAGGAATTCCTTTTATGTTAATTTTTTTTAGCTCCATTTCAAAACTCCTTTTCTCCAGGCATAGGCAAGACCAAGACCCAGAATAATGATGAAAAACAAAATGCTATATAATCCAACGTACCCCAAACTTCTTACAACTGTTGACCATGGAAAAAGGAAAATAGTTTCCACATCGAACATTAGGTACAGAATAGCATACAAATAATAACCTACCTTAAATTGCATCCATGAAGTTCCGCGGGTTGGAATTCCACATTCGTACGGTTCTCCTTTTTGTAAATTAAACGATTTTGGCGCGAGTAAAATGGCTATACCCAGACCGGCAATTACCAATATAACCCCGGCAAGAAGAACGACCAGAAAAAGGGATAAGTTGTTCATAAAAATGAATAAAAATATATTTGTATAAAAAATCGTCGCAAAGGAAGTACAAAATTTTTAAATAAATGTGTGTTTTAACATTTAAATTCTATTTGAATGTTTCTCATGTAAAAGACTGAATTTTAATTTTAAATTATTGGAAATTATATGCTTAGGCTTGTGTATGTTTTTGGTGTTTTTACGAAATTTAAAATAATTATAGTTTTTTAGTTATCTGAAATTACTTTTTGTGCATTTAATTCGGTAAAATAAAAATAAATATACATACAAAATCCTGTTTTCGAATCAATCTATATGTATAATTATAAGAATTGTAGATTTTTGTCAATTTGCATCTTTCAAAATTGAGATTTTAAATACTTTTTTAAATAAAGAAATCCCGAAACAGTTTTTTTATTCTGTTTCGGGATATACTAAATAATGAGTTGATAAAATTATATTTGGTTCATGTAGGGTTCGGTATGAATACTGGTGATCGTTTTATCTCCGAACCTTTCTCTTAGTTTTTGTTCAAGGTCAGTAGCAATGTCATGCGAATGAACAAAGTTGATGTTTTTGTCGAGTTTGATATGAATATCAACAGCGTAGATATTTCCTATCTTTCTGGTTTTAAGGTTGTGATATGCCAGAATTTCTTTGTTCGACTCTATTATTTCTATAATTTCCTGCTCAGTTTCTGCGGGTAGCGATTTTTCCAGCAACTCCTGTACACTCGGAAGACCTAATTCAATAGCTACTTTTGCAATGAAGAAACTGACAATGATACCGGCTATAGGGTCTAATATGCGCCAGTGTTCTCCTAAGAAAATTGCACCGGAAATACCAAGAGCTGTTCCTATGGAAGAAAAAGCATCCGAACGATGGTGCCAGCCGTTGGCTATTACAGCCTGACTGTTGATTTTTTCTCCGATAATTTTTGTATACCAAAACAATCCTTCCTTTATCACAATCGATACAATAGCGGCAATTAAAGCAATAATGGATGGTTGTTCAATTATTTCACCTTTTATAACGTCTGCAACTTTAGTAATTCCGTTCCAGAAAATGCCAACAGCAACCACTAAAAGTGCAAGGCTAATAAGCAGGGTGGCGAAAGTTTCATACTTGCCGTGTCCGTATTGATGATCTGCATCTCTTTCTTTGCCCGATACTCCTATAAATATAATAACAATCACATCGGTAACAAAATCGGATAGAGAATGTACACCATCGGCTACCATTGCTGTACTTTTACCTGCAATTCCGGCAATCAGTTTAAATATTGTGAGTAATAAGTTTAAGAAAAACCCTACCCACGTTACTTTTCTAGCTTCACTTATTCTGTCCGTACTTTTCATTTTTTTTAGTTTTTTGTTTCGTGGCAAAAATAACTACAATACTTTAGAAAAATGTTGATTGAGAGTCGGTTTTTTCGGTCGTGACGTTAATTTATATGGATTCTTAATTGTATTTGAAATGATTCTGAATAAAGAAATAAGTGCTTATTCGCAACATTTTTCAAGACTGCAATGTTCGTCAGTCGTTTCAAACTCGATAGTTGAATGCTGAATTCCTTTCTGCTGCAATAACTCACGAATTGTGTTTTTTATGGTTCTTACTTTTTCGAAAGAAACATCCTCCTTTAATACAATGTGAACAGTAAGTATATTGTAATTTCCATCGATAGACCATATATGCAAATCATGAATATCCTCGACTTCATTATTCTCTTTTAGCCAATCAGATATTTCAGTAATGTTGAATTCATCCGGAATACCCTGAAGAATGATATGTAAGCTTTGACGAACGTTCTTATATACATTAATAAGTACAAAAACCGAAATTCCTATCGACATAAGTGGGTCTAGAATAGGAACATCGAAGAAATACATGATAATAGAACCGATCAAAATAGCAGCCCAACCCAACACGTCTTCCAGTAAATGTAAAGAAACAACTCTTTCATTGAGACTTTCACCCTTTTTCAATCTGAAAACAGCAGCTCCGTTTACCAGAACACCAACTATTGCCAAAAGAAACATCCCTTCGGCATATGTTTTTTCGGGATGAAGCAACCTTGGAATAGCTTCGGAAAGAATAAACGTACTTCCTACTACCAAAACGATGGAATTAATAATAGCTCCCAATAACGAAAAACGTTTATAACCATAGGAATACGTTTTGCTGCTTCCTTTTTTAGCCATTTTCTGAAAATACCAGGCCAATCCAAGTGAAAATGAATCGCCTAAATCGTGCACTGCATCCGAAAGAATGGCGATACTGTTTGTAAACAAACCACCAATAATTTCCACTACGGTAAATGACAAATTCAGGAAAAAAGCAACACTAATATTTTTTTCATCGGCGTGATGATGGTTATGATTGTGACTATGGTTGTGTTCGTGAGCCATTTTTTAAGTTTTATAATAAATAACGTTTTAATACATGCAGTGTTCGGCAAAATTACTTTCTATAGGACAATAAACAAAATTATTGGCTGACAATATGACTCTGATTTATTATCTAAACCATTTCTTTACATCGATTTCATAACCTGCTCCTTGCATGTAATTGAAAGTAGCGAGGCTTAACCCCTTTCCGTAAAAGTCAAGGTCTATTTCGGTTTCAGTGGAGAATGGGATTTCGTTATTGGCAAAGCTGCCTAATGGAATATCTACGTGGTTTGCTCCGTATATTTTCGGTTCAATTCCTGATGGGCTATGGATGGTCATGGCATAACGATGCCAAAAAGCGGATTGAAGCCAGCCATTTTCAAACAAACCACGTACTACTTCCAGCGAATCGATGGTTTCTTTTGCAGTTTGGGTGGGAAAACCGTACATTAAATAAGCATGAGTCATAATTCCTGCTTCGGTAAAATTTTTCATGCTTACGCTGGCTGTTTCTATGGTGATGCCTTTGTTTATTAGTTTCAGAATGCGAGGTGAAGCCACTTCCAACCCTCCGGAAATAGCAATACAGCCCGATTGAGCCATCAGGTAACAGAGTTCCGGAGTAAACGATTTTTCGAACCGGACATTCGTCCAATAGCTAACCGTAAGTTTCCGTCGCAGAATTTCTTCACTCAATTTGCGGAGTAGGGCAGGAGGAGCAGCTTCGTCGATAAAATGAAATCCAGATTGCCCGGTTTGCTGCATTATCTGTTCCATTTTATCAACTATTTTTTCGATAGTATCTGTTTCGTAACGTTTTATATACTCCAGCGAACCATCACAAAAAGCGCATTTCCCCCAATAACATCCATGCGCCAGCATCATTTTATTCCATCTGCCATTGCTCCATAAGGCATGCATTGGGTTGGTGAGTTCTATCAGATTGAAATACCGGTTTTTGGTAAGTCCATCGTAATCAGGAGTTCCCGTCTGGGAAAAGGGGACATTTTCTTTGCTGTCAAAATTTGTTCGTACAATTTCGCCTGCTTCATTTTTAGAGAGCGTACGAAGCAGATCTTGTTCATTGAGCAAACGAAGCAACGGTAATTCTCCATCGTCAAAAATCAGATAATCAATATGATTGAATATTGCAGAATTGGAAATTTGGCGTAATTCGGTGTTTACGTAACCGCCTCCCATTACAATTTTTATATCTGGATATTCTGTTTTCAACCATTGCGAGCAACGTAATGCACTGAAAAGATTACCGGGAAATGGTACCGTAAAAGCGACATATTCAGGCTTACAGGTTTCAATTTTTTCTTTAAAAATTTCCAGCATTAAACGATCAATAAACGAAAGTGGTTTTTCCAGTTCGTTTTGTAACGGCTCGAATTCCGGTAAACGTAGACACAGCGATTCTGCATAACGAATCAATTCAAAATGAGAATCAATGTTGATATTGATAAAATCACACAAATCTTTCAGAAACAAAGTGCACAAGTGGATTGCCCGGTCGTGATTACCAACACTGCCGAAAGCCCATTCCAAGTCGTCTTCTGATGGAGTTCGTTTTGTCTTTGGCCAAAAATCAAGATTGCTGAATCGTATTGCCAACGAATAATCATTTCCACTTAAAAAATTCATAACCGGTTCTATTGTGTTAATATAGAAATCGGCTTGATTTAGTAGTTTTTTATGTTGACTCGATAACTTCGGAAGCGTAGTCGCAATTTGGAAAATCTCACTTAAATTACTTCTTGTAAAGAGCTTATTAATAAGTTCTATTCCCAAATCCATTTGTCCGGCATCAATTCCATTTTGACGCAAAAATCCGGTTAAATAGATTGTGGCAGGGTAAGGCGTATTTAGTTGTGTGAGCGGAGGTGTTACAAGAAGTATTTTCATTGATGATGATTTTAGCACAAATTTATAAAATAAATTTATTTTTGTTGGAGTCTGTATAGCAGAATGTGTTTTCTGAACTTTTGTGAGTGTAAGTTGTTCTTCATACTCACTGTATTAAACACAAAACAATATGAAAACGATATTGCATAAATCGGAAACCCGCGGACATGAAAATCATGGTTGGCTGGACACTTATCATACATTTAGTTTTGCTGAGTATTATGATTCGGAGCGAATGAATTTTGGCGTTTTACGTGTGTTGAACGATAATCGTGTGGCAGCAGGTCAGGGTTTTGGTACTCACATTCATGAAAATATGGAAATAAAGATTCAAAACTTCTGGTAATTGAAGTGGCTATGAGTTAAATCATTTCGTTAAATGGCTTGTGATTGTAAAAAAACGAAATATTATTTATATAAATACGGAAAAAGACATACCTTTGTTCTGCTTTTTACGAAACAATAAAATATCGGCTAATACTTGTTTACATGCATAAGAAAATAGAGCCTTCTCCACTTACTCTTCAGTCAATAATAAATACTTCAATTTCCAATTTTTACGATAAAACCTGTGTCTCTTTCGTTGGTGGAAAGCCAATGACTTACGGTGATTTAGGTCAAAAAATGAAAGAAATAGGTGAGATGCTGTTCTCGCTTGGTTTGGAAAGCGGTGATAAAGTGGCATTGTTGGGTCATAACATGCCCAATTGGGTTGTTGCATACTTCTCAGTCGTTGCAAACGGATTGATCATTGTGCCAATACTTCCCGATTTTACTCGTGAAGAAATCGAAAATGTTTTGTTGCATTCAGGCTCTAAGGTGTTGTTTGTAAGTGAAAAACTGGCTTCTAAAATTACTGGAATTGAATCTGATGATTTAACAACGGTTGTAAAGCTGGATGACTTTTCCGTTATTTCATCGAAAGTGGAAAAAGTTAATGTTATCATTCCGGATATAACAGTTAAGGAAGATGATATTGTTGCAATAATTTATACCTCCGGCACCACAGGACGTTCAAAAGGTGTTATGTTGACCAACAGGAATATTGCATTTACAGCAATGCAATCATATACATTTCATCCGATTGATTCTACTGATATTTTTCTTTCATTGCTTCCTCTTTCGCATACTTACGAAAATACGATTGGGCTGATTTATCCGATGATATATGGTGCTTCTGTCTGTTATCTGGAAAAACCACCTACCGCATCTGCTTTGTTGCCAGCCTTATCTGCGGTTCGTCCCACGATGATTCTTTCCGTGCCATTAATAATGGAGAAGCTTTACAAAGCTCAGATACAAAGTAAGTTTATGAAAAGCCGTATCAGGCGGATAATTTATAAAACAGCTTTGTTCAGGATTATCATTCACCGTATTGCGGGAAAAAAATTGTATAAGACTTTTGGCGGACGATTAAAGTTTTTTGGTATTGGTGGTGCAAAACTTGATTCCCGTGTTGAACGTTTTTTAAAAGAAGCGCGTTTCCCATATGCTATCGGTTATGGTCTCACAGAAACAGCTCCATTGCTTGCCGGAGCCGGAGTGAAGTATACAAAACTTCAGTCGACTGGATATGCTGTACAAGGTGTAGAACTTAAGATTAATAATCCCGACAAAAAAGGAGTGGGTGAGATATTGGCAAAAGGACCAAATGTAATGCTAGGATATTATAAAAACTCTGAAGCTACTGAAGAAGTTCTTACTAATGATGGCTGGTTTCATACCGGAGATTTTGGACGCTTCGATTCAAAAAACAGATTGTTTATTAAAGGCAGGATGAAGAATACCATATTGGGAGCGAGTGGGGAAAATATTTATCCTGAAGATATTGAAACAATTATTAATAATCAACGGTTTGTTGTAGAGTCGTTGGTGCTTGAAGAAGACGGTTACCTTGTTGCTAAAGTATTGCTGGACATTGATGAGCTTGAGAAAAATATCGAGCATTTCAAAGCGATATACGAAGAAAAGAAAGAAAAGGGCAGACAGGTTTTGCATGAATTGGATGAAAAATATCAGGCATGGTCACAGCATTTCGTGAAAGAACTGAATGCTAAACTAAACCGTATTTCTCAAATAAAGAGGGTGGATATTATGGATAAGCCGTTCGAAAAAACTGCATCACAAAAAATTAAACGTTTCTTATATACAAAACATTCTAAAAAAACTTCTACAAAGTGATTAAATTAAGGGCGTGATTTATTTTTGGTATAGCCGTCCCTGATAAGTGTTTCTTTCGGTTAGTTTTTTTTCGATTTTTGCAGTAATTTCAAAGTTTTTGAGTCCCCAGTCTGGTGCAATAATAAGTTCCTTGGGCGATTGCGATACAAATCGCTCAATTGCAATTTCAGGTCGGAGCACTTCTAAAAAATCTACAACAAGTTCGATATACTCATTCGCAGAATAGAGTTTGAACAATTCGGGGCTTTCTTTATATTGGTTTGCCATAATTGTCCCTTTTACCAATTGTAATTGATGTATTTTTAATGAATCGATCGGTAGAGGCGATAGTTTTTGGGCGTGAGCAAGAGTTGTTGCTTTGTTTTCGCCGGGTAAGCCTAATATAATATGTACTCCGCAGAGTATTTTTCGTTTTGCAGTTTCATTAATTGCCTTCACAGCACATTCGAAATCGTGTCCCCGATTGATGAATTTGAGTGTGTCATCGTTGGTGGACTCCACACCATATTCAATCATGATATAGTACTTTTTCGATAATTCGGAAAAATAATCCAGCAATTCGTCACTTACGCAGTCAGGTCGTGTGCCTATTACCAGTCCTACTACATTCGGAAAAGATAACGCTTCTTCGTAAAGAAGTTTTAGTCTGTCGATACTATCGTAAGTATTCGTGTACGATTGAAAATAAACCAAATATTTCTGAGTATTGTACTTGTGGCGGAAGAAGTCGATTCCTTCCCGAACCTGCTGCGTAATGGTTTTAGTAGGCTTGCAATATTCCGGACTGAAAGTCTGATTGTTGCAGTAAGTGCAGCCACCTGTGCCTTTGCTGCCATCCCGATTTGGGCAGGTAAAACCAGCGTTAACAGATATTTTCTGGATACGATCAGAAAACCGTTTTTTCATTATACTATTGTAGCTCAGATATCTGGTATTACTCTTTTCTGAATTATATTGTTGAAAATCAGTATTCATTTGTGTTTTTGAAAAAGGAAAACAAAGATACTAAATCAAAGTCAGGTTGACAAAATATATAGTTTTTCTGTCAGTTTAAGTGTAATTATTAACGTAATTATACAGATATTTTTTTTAATTTTGTGAACTAAATTTTTGTTATGTATTGGTCTAATTATCACAGTCATTGTTCGTTTTGCGATGGCAAGAGTTCGATGGCCGACTTTATTCTTTTCGCTATCGCTAAAAATATTAAGAATTACGGATTTTCTTCGCATGCTCCGCTTCCTTTCCTCACTCACTGGACCATGTTGGCAAGTGATTTCCCTGATTATCACCTCGAATTTGAACGATACAAAAAGAAGTACAAAGACCAAATAAATCTGTTTTTGGGGCTGGAAATCGACTTTATGGAAGATTTTACCAGCGAGATGGATGCATTTTTAAAAGACAAAAAACTAGATTATCTCATCAGCTCTATTCATTATCTTGATAAACTGTCTAATGGTCATTATTGGACTATTGATGGTCCGTTTGAAGAATTCGATAAAGGATTGAAAGAGCTTTTTCGCTGTGATATTAAAGCTGCCACCTACAGATATTACGAAGTTGTAAGTAAAATGATCGATAAAGGAGGTTTTGATATTGTTGGTCATGTTGATAAAATTACATTGCATGGCCGTCATTATCGCGATTTCGATCACAAACAATCCTGGTATAAAAATCTTATTGGTGATACTTTCCAAAAGATAAAAGATAAAGGTCTTATCTTACAATAGTCCGTTAGAAAAATATAATAATTAAGCGGCTTTTGTGCCGAAATACAGTAGTTCTTTGACATGGTGGTGACTTTTTAGGGCTTTTGGTTTTATACCGAAAGCCTCAATAAATCGATTTAACAGGAATGCATTGTGATACAGTACTTTATAGTCTGCAATTGAGAAAGGTTTACCTGCTTTGTTTTTATCATTAATGTGCATAATTTTTACGATATTAATGGTTGTAAGCGATGCGTTGAAGTGAAAATGGAGTTTGTCTAAATCTCTGGCTTGGCAATGATTTAATCCAGTAGCCTGTTTGGCATCTCTGAAATTGAATTCCATTTGAAATCGGCAGTGATAATACTCTAAAACTTCAAGTGCGTCCATTTGAGTGTCGGACGAGAATATCAAACGTTGAATTGTTTTCCCGTTTTCGTCGGTTTTTCGTTCTACTACGAGTAGAATATCGGTTTTCAATGATTTGGAGTTTACAACAGCATAAAATGCTTGAGTATCGTCATTGATTTGAATTTGAGTAAATATATCCATATTCAGATTATCCAAGTTGATTTTACCTGCAAATTGAGGCGGTCTTCCTGAGCCGGAGTATTCACCTGTAAATTTATAACGTAGGTTTGCATCGTCTCTGAGTTTGGATATAACATGAAAACCCTCATTCATAAGTGGTTGGACAAATGTAATCTTTGAAAAGAACGCATCGGCTACAACTATTTTGGATAATTTTTGTAGTTCTTCTTTTCGGTTAATGATTGACAGAGCATACCAATCGGATAACGACATGCAAGCAATCTTTAATGTTTTTACTGGCACTGTTTGCACAGCCTCTAAATGAAAGCTTTGGTTTAAGTCAATATCAATTATAGCGATTTGAGCAATCTCAAGACCTCTTTTAGTACATTGGTCTGAACCAGACCAAAATGAGCCCATATAGGGTGTCTTTTTTCCCGATTTTTCAATATGACTCGGGTCAAAAGAAATGGCTGTTCGCGAACCAACAACTGGCGTTATAAGACAAGCATTGTAGTTCATAAAATCAAATTTTTGTATGAATTGATTCCGAAATCGCTGTTCGCAGTATTTACTGTATCGACTCATTTGTGTGAAATTAATACGACCTGGAATTATCAGGTACAACATAAAGATTTCTGTTAAAAAGTCACGTCGCCATTTATTGAGTGATAAACCATTAAAAGCACTACTGACAAGTGAAATAAAAGTGTTAACTTCTGTGAAAATCATACTTTATAAATTAGTGGTATAATCTATAAAGATACTGATTTTCATGGAGTTAA
>QKGU01000085.1 GCA_003250325.1 Paludibacter sp. | reverse complement strand
CCAACCGTTCAATACCTCATGGTCACCCAGTCAGCACCGTGGGGCGGTTTGCTGGCCTGCCTGTACATTGCCAGCGGAGGGCCTTCCTCCATCTTATTTACAGCATCGAACCATTTTCAATATTTATCCTGTGGTTCGTTCAGGACACACACTTGCAGCTAACGGCTCGAATATGCGTAGCGCGGGGTTTAAAGGCACTTCACTATCAAACCGCTAATTTGTTTTTTAAATGCTTTAATGTTCAAATTTACCAAATGCCCTGCATTACGTATATTTATTGTTGTGTTTAGTGATTTCTAAGCCTTTCAATTTCATCCTTAGTCAGTCCAGTATATCGAGAGATTTTGTCAATCGTTTCATTATCCTTTAGCATTACTTTTGCTATTTCAATATCTCTTTCTTCTCTCGCTTCTGCTTTTGCCGTATCTAACGAATTTTTCAAATCACGATAATATTTCAAGCTATCTTCGTATAAAATGTACTCCTCCCTTGTAAACTTCGCTATTTCAGCAACTTCGAATACTTTCTCAAAAATCGATTCTTTCAATTTTTCCGGTAATCTGTCAAGTTTGTTCAAGTTTTTCAGAACATATAACCACTTATCAAAACGAGTTTCCAATTGGTCAATCGACTTATTGTATTTTGGCATTTCAAAATATATAAAAGTCAATTTATCATAGAAAGTTTTATTCATTTCAATGTCTTGAAGTTTTACATCATATCTGTATTTCTCAGGCTCATTTTTATCCGAATCAAATATAAAATCAAGTATCCCAATTGTATATACAGCTTTTAGTTCGTAATTCCAGTCTGATTTTTGGGCTTGTTCCTGAATTGGAAACGTTGAATAATATACGCTTCTGTCCTTGAAGAAATTCTGTTTGCTTTTTTGCATTTAAACGATGAATTTCTCACCTTTTTCATTTTCGCAGTATAGGTCAAAAATGGCTTTCCTGTCAATTTCCGTTTTGCCTAATTGTTCTGTTTTCAAATAGTTTATTGATACATTCGTCCTTGCTGATCTTTGAGTAGTTCATTTAAAAAGTCAAGCAATAAATCTTTGTTCGGTTCCTCTCCAAATAGTCTTTTGAAACCAAAATCTGTAAACGGATTTATATATTTTTCTCTTAATTCTGACATTTTACATTTTTTCTCAAAAATACTATTTTGTCTGATTATTTGAAAGTTAGCAGGATTCTTTTTCCTGTTTTCCGCACTTTTTTGCAACACCCTCTACAACCCTTGTAAATAAAGGAGATAATTTTTAATTTGGGTGTTGCAAATTTTAAACCATGTTTATCAGGAAGTTAAAAAATCGTTCTGGAAGCCAGTCTGTACAAGTAATACAGAAGATAAACGGTAGGTATAAAGTGTTAAAAACTGTAGGTTGTGCCACCACGCAGCACGAAATTGAAAACCTCGTAAATCTGGCACGACAAGAGATTGACACGCTTTCGGCTCAACCTAAATTGTTTGTTAGTGCAGACGATATAGCCATTGAAGAGGCTTTTTCACTGCTTACCAATGCTAGTATTCGAACACTCGGCCCTGAGATAATTTTCGGGAGAATTTACGATTACATTGGCTTTGGAGCCATTGGTGAAGGATTGTTCCGGCATTTGGTTGTTGCCAGGTTAGCCTTTCCATTGAGCAAACTCAAAACGATTGAGTATTTGTATCGATATCAGGGAACAAGCCTTGATATTGATGCCGTTTACAGATTCCTTGACAAGCTTAACGATAAGCTCAAACCACAAGTTGAGCAAATTGCTTTTGCACATACTAAACGGGTGCTCAAAAACAATATCAGTGTCGTATTTTATGACATGACAACGTTGTATTTTGAGGCTAGCGATGAAGATGACCTTCGCAAAACCGGATTTAATAAAGATGGCAAACACCAATGCCCACAAATTTATATCGGCTTACTTGTTGGATTGGGTGGATATACCATTGGATACGATATTTTTGAAGGAAATATTTATGAAGGCCACACCCTTATTCCATTTATAGAGAAAATAAGCCTGAAATTCAATCTAAATAAGCCCGTTGTAGTAGCCGATGCCGGATTGCTTTCAAAAGAAAATATTGCAGCCCTAGAAACCCAAAATTACGAATACATAATTGGAGCAAGACCAAAGAATGAGCCCACCGCAATAAAAACAAAAATACTCGACAACCAATTTTCCGATGGCACAACAATTAGCCTAAGTAAATCAGAGAATACGAGGTTAATCATCAATTATTCACAGGCAAGGGCAAAGAAGGACGCATATAATCGCAAACGTGGCTTAAAAAGGCTTGAAAAGCAAGTTAAATCAGGTAAGTTAACCAAATCAAATATTAACAATAAAGGCTACAATAAATATCTCAAACTTAACGGTGATGTAATTGTTGAAATTGATTACGACAAATACAATCTCGACCAAAAATGGGATGGTTTAAAAGGCTATGTAACCAATACAAAACTTACCGATAGCGAAGTAATGGAAAACTATAAGAACCTTAGGCATATTGAAAAAGCTTTTCGTATGTCAAAAACCGATTTACGAATACGTCCCATCTACCACAGGCTTAGAAACCGCATTGAAGCCCATATCTGTATATCATTTACGGCATACTGTATTTATAAAGAACTTGAAAGAATGCTTTATGAAGAAAAATCAACACTGTCGCTTAAAAAAGCCGCTGAGTTAACACATAATATGTACCAGATTAATTATGTGCTACCTGAATCAAGGCAAACTAAATCGAAGCTTCTAAACATGGACGAACAACAGGCTGAGCTGTACCGATTGGTCTGTAAAAATTTTTAGGGTGTTGCAACGCTGAAAACAGGACAAGTACCGGATGGAAATATTCATACCAAAGCAAGACCAATGGAGTTGTGAATGAAATTGCCGGATATCACACCATGACAACCCACAGCACAAGTACTGATTTCTCGCAAAGCAAATTAGAAGCAGCCAGTGCAGCATCGCAGGTTAATATTATTGACGCATATAATTATCTGAACAATACCGGACTTTCGAGAAAATCATACCTGCTTTTC